>JAYSPO010001290.1:0-12098 GCA_043722015.1 Candidatus Kuenenia sp.
AGCACGACCTGCCGCAAAAAGCAGATGTGCCGCCAAACGTTTTGTCAGTTTGTGATTTGTTGCTTCACCCGCAGTATGTTGCCGAAGAGCAGCTTCAAATGCGTAGTCCGCTTCACCTTCAGCCTGACATCCGACCGCGAGCTGCCCTAGTTGCATGCGCTGGGCTGGCATGATTGCCAGCAGGGGACACAGCTCCGCGATGGCAATCACATCCGTCGCTCGGATCAGGTTTCGTTCGCCGATGATCTGCCCTTCGCGACTTCGGGGAGAATCGGGAGTGCCCTGAATCAGGGATTGCAACAGCTTGTCATAAATCAGATTTCTGTCAGGCTCAGGAAACGTGGCCATGTTCTCTGCCACCAAAGGCCAATCGCCCTTGGTGACGAGGAACTGCAGTTCCTGCAATTGTGACTGGAAATGAGCCACAGCCTTTTGATCTGCTTCCGCTTTCTGAACCGCAGCTTCTGTCGCAGCTTTTGCCGCCTTCTGCTCGTCCGTCAGCTCAACCGCAGGAACTTCAGGTACCTTGTCAGCAACCGGCATCCTGACAACAGGTGTTATCGGCGTCTGAGGCATTGGCCCGACATTCTGCAGCGCAGGCTTCATGGCTTCCTTGGCAGGCAGAGCCCATGCCCTCAAAATTGAAGACGGCCGACGATCAAAATAAAGCTGTGGCAACAACTGTTGCTTCTTTTGCGTGATTTCCGGACTTTCCAGAGGCATTGCTGCAGGCGGAACCTCGGACGAAGCAGTCGCAGGAGTCTGACCGGAAACCACCCCCTGCGGGATAGAGCCGGATGGCTGCAAGACGATCGATGACCGCGGCGTTACAGTGGTCGTCTGCGCGACCGCAACTTCAGCAGCCAGAGACATCAAACCAACGACGCAGAAGCTGATAAGCCGCATCACGACGCACCTGATCCAAAAGAAAGTAGAGCTTCTTGAACTAAACGCGGTCGATGCGCACACGGCGCGTTAAGGTGCCGAAATAAGACTCCTGGCCCTGAACAAGTGACCTTTGGTGTGCGGTGACTCGTCACCGCTTTCTTTTTCAGTTCATTTGGCTCTGGGAAAGTCGTTCGTTTGTTCTGCCGACTTCACCTGAAATGGAATGTTCGCTGTAGTCCCACGCCGATTGACAAAATTGCTGTGCTGGAAAGGCAAAGCGGCGACAAGTCGCCGCACTCCAAATGACTGCCAGTCGTTTCAGGTCTATGAGCCCTGTCCGTCCGCAGGTTTTCCGGCCGATGCCCCGCGAGCATCTTTGGTTTTAGGTCCGTCCTTTTTGCCTTCACGTCGAGCCCGGCACTGACCGCTGCAGCAGCACTTGCACGGCGAAGGAATCGGAAGTCCCTGCAGGTCCGTCAATTCCAGGCGCGCGAGTCGGATTGAAGCTTCAAGATTTTCAAGTTGCGTTTTCTCCTCAGCGACATCGCTTGCTGCTTCTGCTCGTTCTGCCAGCAGGCGATAATTCTGTCGGGCAGATTCGATCTCTGGTCCCCACTCTGCTTTCGAGAGCCCTTCCAATCGCATCAACCAGGTCATGTAGTACTGGGAGCTGGCGAGGGATTCGCGAACACGATTTTCAAATGCGACGTCACCTGTTTCCGTTGCCTCGGACGATGTGAGTTCATCCAGCATTTTCTTGAGTTCTTCGTGAGCCTCTGGCAGTCGAGTGCCGTTCAGTTTCGCCTGAGCCAATTCCAATCGCACGTCACGACGAAGAGTATCCGCATCGTCAGGAATATCTTCGAGTGCTTTTTCGAACTCCCCGGCTGCAGTCGTCCATTCGGACGACAAGGCGAGGCTTCGGCCATTGCGGAGATGGTCGCCGATAGCGTCCATTCTGCGGTGCTGTTCACCAGCCGCAAGATGGTAGACGACCCCCAGAACCGGAAGAGCAATCCAAAACGGCAGTAGCAGTTTCTTCATCTGTGTCTCCTTTTTCGTTCTCTAACCTTGCCCGACGAATGCGCCGTGTGTGCTTCATTCTGCTGTCTCCAAGGGTCGTTGTCCATAGCCACTCGTTGAACTCTGCTCGCAAATCGGATTCCTGGCTGCCACGTGGTTCCAAAATACTGCAGGATCAAAGGGATTGTGTTCAAAAGCAGGCAGAAACCACAAGTACTGCAAGCGCCCATGCGCGGACACCCCAGGAGAATGATTCCTCGCCGTTGGCTGATGTACACGTTGTTTTTTATCGTGCGTGCAGGCAGCCGACTGTGATTGTGAAAATTGCAGCGTTTCGCAGCTGCAGCGTTTGATTGAGAAAAGTTCGTGAATCATGGCGGGCTTCCTCTGCCGTTTGCGAGTTGCAGTGTAGCGGACTGAACGCGATCGCCGTCGTAGGCGACGTGTTTCATTCGCACAACCTTCAGAAACACGAGGAAGCCATGAGCCAATTCAATACAACACTGCACAGCACTTTTCTGGATACTTACCACACCGTTTCGCGGCGTCTGGAAGACCTCCTGAGTGGCAAATCGGGAGACAGCCCGTATGAAGACCTGATCCGCATCGAATCGTTTCTCGACAGCCTTCCGCTGGCCACGGATGAGTACGGGCTGGCGCAGAACCGCATCCGCAATGCTCGGCGATATTTTCAGTCCCGTGAAGTCGGTGCGGCACGATACGAGTTGCGGCTGCTGATGTGCTCGCTGCGGCACAGGTTTGCGGAACAGATCGGCGTCGAACCGCGACGGCGGCTGCGACAATCCATCGGCAGATGAAACTGGCGATGCCTTGCTGTACGTACCAATCCGGATATGTCAAGATTTGACTGTATGTAGGGTGGGACAAGCGACAGCGCCGGCCCACCTTTTGTCCGATGTGGTGGGCCGGCGCTCCGCTGGTCCCACCCTACGAATTCGCAACCTTGCTTGCCATGTCATGAACCACCCGGATAAATCACTCCCGTCTTCGACTGAATCAGTGACGGAATGGCTCGGAATGTTGAAGGCCGGCGATGCTGTCGTCGGCCAGCAGCTCTGGCAGCGTTACGTCGAGCGGTTGCTGCGTTTAGCGAGTCGCAAACTGGGGAATGCTTCGAAAAGAGTAGCGGACGAGGAAGATGTCGTCCTGTCGGCGTTCAATGCTCTGTTGCAGGGCGTGGCCGAGGGGCGATTTGTACAGATCGATGACCGCGACGACCTGTGGCAACTGCTGCTGATGCTGACCGAACGGAAGGCGATCGGCGTCCGGCGGCGGGAGCAAGCCGAAAAGCGCGGGGGCGGGGAAGTACGCGGAGAGTCGGCCTTGGATGGGCCGCCAGGGCTGGGACAAGTTGCCGGCGCGGAACCGACGCCAGAGTTCGCAGCCCAGTTAGTCGAGGACTTTGCTCAACGGCTCGCAACGCTCGGCGAGCAACCGCAACTGCAGCAAATCGCCTGCGATAAGTTAGCGGGCTATACAAACGCGGAGATCGCTCAACGGCTGGGGTGCAGCGTCCGCAGTGTGGAACGGCAGCTAAACGTGATTCGTAAACTTTGGACATCGGACCCACTGTGCCCCGACACTCCGTGGCGGGAATCCTTGCCACGGAGTGTCGAGCCACAATGACTTGTTTTGAAAAGTCAGCAGAGCTAATCCCATGAGCAACCACGATGAGAGCTTCGTCGCGACCATCCCGACGGCTGTGCTGCTGGAAATCAACCGTCTGTGCGTTGAGTTCGAGAAAGCTTGGCGCGACGGGCAGTCGCCCCGCGTTGAGGATTTTGCTGACCGTATGTCTGCCGAAGCCCAGCTCGCGGCGATTCGCGAACTGATCGCTCAGGAAGTCGATTTGCGCTGGGCAGCCGGGCAGTCCGCTGAGGCGGAAGAATATCATCAACGTTTTCCCCTGTACCAGCAGGCCGTGAACGGGGCGTTCTCGATGCTGAAGGGACGTCGGAGTTCAGCCGGTCAGTTGACCGAGACAGATTCGTTCCTGGGTGACGATGTTTCTGAGACGGACCACAACCGTCCCCCGGCTGGTGCTCAGAGGGACGCAACAAGTCCACCTCAGGAACCAGGTCTTCCAGAGCGGCTGGGCCGCTTCAAGGTCGAACGTCGATTGGGCCGCGGTGCGTTTGGCGACGTCTACCTGGCTGACGATCCGGAACTCAACCGCAAAGTCGCGCTCAAGGTGCCACGCCGCGAGCGGTTTTCTTCGCCGGAAGACATGGACATCTTTGTGCAGGAAGCCCGCACCGCCGCAGGGTTGACGCATCCCGGAATTGTGACCATCCACGATGTCGTCCGTGAGGGCGACTCGCTGTTCATCGTTCAGGAATACATCGCAGGTCAGGATCTGGCGAAGTACCTGAAGTCTCAGAATTCCGCACTGCCAGCCGCGCAGGCGGTCGGCCTGCTGATGTCGATTGCCGAGGCGTTGTCGTTTGCCCATCAAAAAGGCTTCGTCCATCGGGACCTCAAGCCGGCCAACATCCTGCTCGATGCGCAGTTGCGACCGCGAGTCGCGGATTTTGGGCTGGCTGTGCATGAGACCATCCAACGGCGACGGCGGGGCGACCGATCGGGCACACCGGCCTACATGTCTCCGGAACAAGTCCGCGGGGAGACGCATCGACTGGACGGACGCAGCGACATCTGGAGTCTTGGAGTGATTCTGTACGAACTGCTCACGGGGCGCCGACCATTTCATGGCGAGAAGCGCGACGAGTTGTTCGACGAAATCAAACACCGCGACCCCACGCCGGCACGACAACGGCAGCCAAACGTCCCCGCCGAACTGGATCGAATCTGCCTGAAGTGCCTCACCAAGCAGGTGACGGATCGCTATTCCAGTGCCCTCGACCTGGTTGACGACTTGCGGCACTGGTCGGAGCCACGAGCCTCTTTACCCCAGCCTCCGGTCTCGGTGAAAATCGTGCCCAAGGGCCTGCGCTCGTTCGATGCGGGTGATGCCGACTTTTTTCTGGACCTGTTGCCGGGACAACGAGATCGTGATGGCTTGCCTGAGAGTATTCGCTTCTGGAAAACTCGTCTCGAAGAAACGGACACCGACCCCACGTTTGCGGTGGGATTGGTGTACGGTCCCAGCGGCTGCGGCAAGTCGTCGCTGGTGAAGGCCGGCCTGCTCCCGCGACTCGCATCGCATGTCCTGCCGATCTACATTGAGGCAACTCCTGCTGACACCGAAGTGCGATTGCTCAAGGGACTGCGTAAAGCCTGTCCCGCGATTCCCGCCGACGCATCACTTCCAGAAGTGTGCGAATCGCTGCGGGAAGGCCACTGGCTGCCGGCCGCCGCAAAGTCGTGCTCGTGCTCGACCAGTTCGAGCAATGGCTGCACGCTCATGGGGCCGAGCAGGACACACAACTGGTGACGGCATTGCGTCACTGCGACGGCGGGCGGCTGCAGGCCGTGGTGATGATCCGAGATGACTTTGCGATGGCCGCCGCGCGATTTATGGACGCCCTCGATATTCCGATTGTTCAGGGCGTGAACTTTGCCACTTTCGATCTGTTTGATGTCAGGCATGCGTCGAAGGTACTGACGCAGTTCGGTCGTGCATTTCAGCAGCTTCCGTCGGACAGCCAGCCGCTGACTGACGAACAGGAGCAATTCGTGTCGGTCGGCGCGGAAGGACTCGCCCGGGATGGCAAGGTCGTTTCGGTGCGAATGTCGCTGTTTGCGGAGATGATCAAGAGTAAACCATGGACCACCGCCACATTGGAATCCGTTGGCGGAATGGAGGGAATCGGCGTCAACTTCCTGGAAGAGACCTTTGTCTCGCGAACCGCGAATCCCAAGCACCGGCAACAGCAGGAGGCCGCGCGTGGAGTGCTGCCGGAACTCGGGACCGATATCAAGGGCGGAATGCGATCTCAGGCTGAATTGCAGGAAGCGTCGGGGTATATCGTCCAACCCGTGAGCGGCACGGCGCTAGCCGCCGGTCCTGCGAGCCACAGCGCCGTCACGACACCGGTGGCTAGCGCCATTCCGCTCAAAGTGACGGCCGACTTCGCAGACCTGCTGCGGATTCTGGACAGTGAACTCCGGCTGATTACCCCCACCGATCCGGAAGGCCAACAACAAGGCGAGCGGCTGGGCGTCAGCCCTCCGTGTCGTTCCCTGCAATACTACCAACTCACCCACGACTACCTCGTCCCCTCCCTCCGCGAATGGCTCACCCGCAAACAAAAGGAAACCCGCCGCGGTCGAGCCGAACTCAAGCTGTCCGAACGTTCGTCCCTCTGGAACTCAAAGCCCGAAAACCGCTATCTGCCGTCACTGCCGGAGTGGCTCGGCATCCGTACTCTGACCGACGGCAAACACTGGACGGCACCGCAGCGGGCCATGATGAAACGGGCCAGCCGATTCAATCTTTCGCGGCTCGCCACCGCTGTGATCATTGTCGGACTGATCACGGTCGGTGGTTTATGGACGTGGCACCGCGTGGATCAGAATCGTCGCGCGCTGCTGGCGCAGAAAGCCATTGAACAGGAAGAAACTCGCATCGAGGGATTAGTGGGGCGTCTTCTGAGTGCCGAACCCGCCCAAGTGCCGGAAATCGTCAAAGAGCTGGAAAGCAATCAGGAGATGGCCAGCCGTTTTCTGTCGCCGCTGGTCTCCGCAGATGCCAAAACCATCGATGAAAAACGCTCGCAATTGCATGCACGCCTGGCGACGGTTGCTCGTGACAAATCGCTGATCGAACCACTGCTGGAAGAACTGCTCACCAACAGGGTCGTCGCCTATATCGGTCCGATTCGTCAGCAACGGCGCCCGTACTCTGGGGAACTCACAGAGAAGTTACGAGCCATCCTGCGCGACGAGAAAGCCGAGGCCAATCGCCGCTTCCGTGCGGCGGCGGCATTGGCGGATTACATTCCTGAGTCTGAAGTGGCCTCGTGGACGGAGCAGGACCTGCAGTTTGTGGCCGGGCAACTGGTCGTGGAAAATGCGGAATTCCAGCCGCTGCTGCGTGAGAATCTGCGGCCAATCAGCGGGCGACTGCTGGCGGATCTTGAAAAGATTTTCGGTAACGCCGACGGAAAGATGACCGACGAGCAGCGGCTGAGTGCTGCGAATGCGTTTGTGGACTACGCCGCGAGTGACATCGTGAGACTGTCCGGGTTGCTGACAGTGGCGACTCCAAAACAGTATGCGGTGCTCTATCCACTGGTCGCTGCCACGCCCGCACCATCGACGGTTGAAGATCTCGGCAAGATCGCAGCCACGTTGCCCGCAACGGATCTGGGCTCGGTGGCACGCGTGCCATTTGGTCAACGTCGAGCCAATGCTGCGGTGACGCTGCTGCGGTTGGGCGAACGGGAGAAAGTGCTGCCCGTGTTCGACATGACAGACGACCCCGAGGCACTGACGCAGTTCATCTTTTGCTGCCGCGACCGCGGCGTGCGTGTCGAAGAACTGCTGGACTGCCTGCGCATCGTGAGTGGCGTGCCAGTTGATCGCTATCCACGGAACACGCGGTACGCTCTGCTCCTGGCACTTGGTGAATACACGCTCGATGAGATTCCCGCAACGCAACGGGAACCGCTCTTGAAACAACTGGGCGACTGGTACCGCAACGACCCCAGTTCGGGCGTGCATGGTGCGGCTGGCTGCTGCGGCACTGGGGACAGAACGAGGTGGTGCGGCAGGTCGATCAGACTGCAGTGCCGTATGCTGCGGATCGCGAGTGGTTTACTCTGGCCATTACGGTGACGCCGACACCACCACCGAAACCGAAGGAAGAGCCGACCGAAGAAAACGCGGCTGCGGACCCGGCAGCGAAGACCGATCCGGCGTCTGAAGCTGCCGAGTCCAAAGACGAAGCGACCGAGAAGCAGGACGAATCCGACAGCCATAAATCGCCACCAGAGGAAGCAAAACCCGAAGCTCCTCCCGAACCACTGCCCCCGAAAACGTTCTACTACACGTTCATCGTGTTTCCGGCGGGCGACTCGCAGATTGGCTCGTTCGGTGATGAACCGGACCGACAGAAAGATGAAGTCCGCCATAGTGTCACGCTGACGCGACCATTCGCGCTGCTGGATCGTGAGATCACGTTTGAGGAACTGATCGCCTTTGGTCCACAATATGCGGGCTTCATGCAGCAGTACGATGCGAAACCGGAGGATGCCGGATTTGGAGCCGACTGGTATGACTCGGTGTCCTTTTGCAGGTGGCTGTCGCAGCAGTCTGGATTCATGGAAACCGATCAGTCTTATGCGGATCCGGAATCACTGGACGACAAGGACTACCCTCGCGAACCGAATCCTGAAGCGAATTGGGCCGCCCGCGATTGGCCACTGGAGTTTGGTCATCGCGGGTTTCGTCTGCCGACGGAATCGGAGTGGGAGGTTGCTAGCCGAGCTGGCGTGAGAACAGCGTACGGCTATGGAAGCGACGTGGCACTGCTGGAGAGATTTGGCTGGTTTGTCGAGAACAGTGGCAAGCACGTTCATCCTCCGCGAGAACAGAGACCGGGCTCCCGCGGTGTGTTCGACATGCACGGGAATCTGTTCGAGTGGACGCACGATTGGTTTGGTGATTATGGAGAGGCAGCGTTGGTGGACCCAGTGGTGCAGAAAATGGGCTCGAACCGCGTGAACCGTGGCGGCAGTTGGAGCAACGCCGCGGCGCATTGCCGGACGGCCCTCCGCTACACGCGCGGACCGACGACCCGCTCGATCAACAACGGCTTCCGCCTGGCCCTGAGTTTCCCGTCTGCCCAGTCGCCGGAGGCGGACAAGTGAGCGGAGCCATTGGGCGTAGGCACGGAGGGAGGGAGCGGAGCGACGACCGGAGATGCCGTAGCCTGCTGGCGTAGCGGCTGATTGCTTCAGCGAGCCAACTTGGGTCTGGAAATCCTGCGGTTTCAACTGCGATTGGCGGCGTAGTTTTCAAACCTGCGGTCCACCGGCATGAAGCCGGATGGGGCCGAACGGCTGTTGCGGTGTTCGGAGTTTGCAGTTGCCAAACCTTGCATCCACTGGCACGCGGCCAGTGGGGTGTCTATACTCCTGGCCCCTGCCGACCCCGCGTCGGTAGAGCCCAGGTTTGGCAACTACAAAAATACAAATTCACCGCGAGCAGGCCCCCATCGGCTTCACGCCGATGGAGCCAGGGTTTGACAATGATTGCTCGCCCCGGTGCCCGCCACCGGTGCCTGTCACCGCGCAGCGCGTCACCGCGCAGCGCGTCACCGCGCAGCGCGACACAGCTACGAATTCGCGAGTGGGGCCGTGGATGAAATCGGCCGCATGGTTGGTGTAAGCACCAGTGCAGAAGTTTTTTAGTTTAACGGCGAGCCGTAGGCGTAGGCGGAAGCAAACTGGATTCGCCTACGCTTACGGCTCGCCGTTAAACGATTTGTGCCAACTTACTTATGCACCATCGCCTAACACCACCGGTGCCTGTGGTGGAGGACGCTGGGGAGGACGCTGGTGACTGGAGGACGCTGGTGACAGGCACCTTAAATGTTGCTTTATGCGGAATTCTCACTTCATCGTCGGCCGGATCGGAATTACGAAGCGTGGCGATCACGACAAAAGTGAACGTGTCGTCGTCGGCTGTCGGAGCACGCAGGATGATCACCCGACGATCTTTGGCATTGCCTCCTTGAGGCGGCTGCACTTTCTCGACGTAGACAATGGAGCCAACCATGAGGGCTGCTTTTGCGACCACGCGAAACTCAATCGTTGTATCGAGAGGTGTCGATGGTGGAAGTCGCTAATCGCTGTAGGTGCTCACACGTGATCGGCCGAATTGGTGACGTGGGACGTACGAGCCCTTTTCGGTCGTCGAGCGGGTGTCACCGGTGCCTGTCACCGCGCAGCGGAACCCCCTTCGGCCCAGACAATCCTGTCCTTCACCACGATGGCGACGCTTGCACCTGGTACGCCCTGCTCATCAAGAACCGCCTTGATCTTTGTCTTGAGTCCGCGAAATTCCTGTGCTGAAGCCCCCGATTGCAAAACCAGCTGGACGAGTATTGCAGTAAAAAAGAATCGAAGGACGCAGGTACGTGTCATCAGTGTGAGCCTTGCCGGTGCAGACAGAACGAACGATTCAACAGCACCGCATCATGTGGACTTTCGCGGAGCTGGTCAATGCATGCCTGGGAGCAGGAAGACGTAACGGAGGAATCCGAACATTGATGGCATTCTGAATACGAAGGACGATGCGAATGGCTGCGGTCCACCGGCATGAAGCCGGATGGGGCCGAACGGCTGGTGTGGTCTACGGAACTTTAGGCGAGCGGCAGAATGAAAAGTACCCGTTGAGCCTCAGGCTCAAGTCAATTAAATGGGCTGGTCAAATGCCGCCGTAGGGTGGGACCAGCGAAGCGCAGGCCCACCAGATTGAATGAATGGTGGGCCGGCGCGTTGCTTGTCACACCCTACATACGGCGCAGATTCACAATCGTGCCAGCCGTGGTTGAACTCGACGCGCAAATCGAATTCCAGGTTGCCAGGTGGTTCCGAAATAGTGCAGGATCAAAGGGATGATGTTTAAGAGCAGTGCAGAAACCACAAGGACTGCAAGGGCCCATTCGCGGACACTCCAGGAGAATGTTTCCTCGCCGTTGGCTGATGTCGTCAACCGCTTCACCAGTTCCGTCGGCAGGTGCCGATCGTTTCCATTATGGTACACGCCTTTCAGCCGCACGGCGATTTGCCGCAAAGTGCTGACATCCTGTCGTGAATTTCGTCCGTTCAGAAACGAGCCATTGACGGGATCGCCAACTCCGACAACAAGGACATCCGCCACGGATGGCGGCATCTTAGGCATTCCCGTTGACGGCACCGTATCGCCATCACTCACGAGCACGACCGTCGTGCTGCGAGGTCTCCAGCCGCGGGCAACATCGACGGCCCCCTGAATGCCGCTGAACAGATTCGTTTCACCCGGAACGAAAGCAAAATGCATCGGAAGATCGTTGAGGACATTCTCCACAACTGCAAGATCCTTCGTGTCCTCGACCACCGGCAGAGATTTCGTGTACGTCGCGAGCACAGTGACTCGATACTCGTTCATCGGGATGCGACGGAAGTAGGATTCCATCACCTCACGCGCGCGAACCATGCGACTTTGTTCGCCCTCAACGCCCGCATCCTGCAAACGCATGCTCGGCGAAACATCAAGGACCAGGATAATGTGCTTCAGCTTTTCAAACGCAACGGGCTTGTTACTGCCCGGAGTCTGAGTTCGTGGACTCAGACACATCAGCGTCATCAACGACCATGCCAACGCACCTGTTGCCAGAACTCGCAGTGGACTGACCAGATAAACCCACTTCGAAGGGCGCCCTCCTGGTCCGAACGCCAGAATGTTCAGACGTTGAATCCGCCGCCAATGCAGAAATTCGGCCGCAGCGGTCAACGCTGCGGCAAGAAAGGCAGCGAGCACACAGTAGACGACATCCTGACTGGAAATTTCTACCATGGCGTGTACCTCAGGCCAAACGCGCTGAGCATCCACGCACACAGAGCAATCAAACCAGCGAGGCAAAACGGCTGAAGGTAATCCACATATTCGATGCCCACAGTTTCTATCTCCGCAGGCTTCATGGAATCGATGCTGCGAAATATCGCTTCAAGTGCTTCGGGATCGCCCGAAACGAACGCCTCGCCGCCTGTCGATGATGCGAGGTTCATGATTTCGCCCGGGATCTCCGGACTGCCGATGTGAATTCCGAACATCACAATTCCCGCAGCCTGAAGTTCTTTTGCAATGGTGGCATCGCCGCCATTTGACAAGTCCGCACTTTGTCCATCCGAGACCAGAATGACCATGCGATCTCCGTTATCCTGCTCCTCCAGCACCTTGCGGCAGTTCGTCAGCGCGCGACCGATCATCGTGCCGCCACCAATCGCTCTCTGAGAGTTCGGCTTCATGAACGGCAGCGCACACCTGAATGCAGAGGTATCACGGGTGAGCGGGCACCAACGGACGACATCGGATGCAAAAAACGTCAGCCCGAATGCATCGCCCTCGCGATAATTCAGAAACTCATTGATCGCTTTCATCGAAGCATCGTAGCGGTCTCCCTCGCCGAACTTAGCCGACATGCTGCCGGAGCAGTCGATGCAGAATTCGATGTTTGTCAGCCGCCGCTGTGTCGTCGGATTCCCGGTCGCCAGCGG
>JAYSPO010001291.1:0-4925 GCA_043722015.1 Candidatus Kuenenia sp.
GTCGTTGAGTCCGGCATTTGGCGGACTCAAACTGGATGACATTTATACTGAGGTCGCCGTTAACAATGGAGAAGTCATTTGTCGGCTCACCGATCCTGCAGCGAAACTCCGGGTAGAACAGAGATGTTCAGCAGTGTTCCGTGAAATTGTCGCATTTACTCCGCCGTGGGCGACAGCCGTGTGCCTTGAACCCTATACGTGCGTCACCAATGCAATCAATCTTCAGCAGCAGGGCATCGACGCTGGTTTACAGGTCCTGCCGCCAGGCGAATCCTGGACGGGCCGGATTGATATCGAAGTGCTGACCGCTGAATGAAATCAGATCACGCCGCCATGGACGCGATAGGGAGTTTCGAAGTCTGGCAGGTCAAGGAACCAGATGCGTTCCCAGATTTCCGGGACGTGTCGCAGACTTTCCGATGAAAAGATCAACTGCCGGGCTCGCGTATCCTGATTTGGGCTCCAGATTGGCATAGCGCATCCGGCGGATAACGCAGAAGATGCCAGCAACAGTCCTACCATCAGTCGTAATCGTAGCTTCATCGCAACGTCCTTCCCTGGACCCGTTTTCCATGAGGTTCACTCCTCATGGATGCCACAGCATTTGGAATCAGATGAATTCTGAATCATGGGGTCCGCAAATTACGGACCCCGGAAAAGCCAATTCACTCAGAAACCATGATCCATTGCGATGCTGGGAGACTTGATGACCAGCGAGTCCAGGCCAGGCGATTCAGCGGACTGAACTTCCACTGTCGTTCCCTGGAGGCCGCTGCGGTCCGGGCGGTGCAGGGCGATAGGCTTGACTGCCGGACGAAGCTATTCTTCGAGCCAACTCTCGTTCTTCCAGCTCCCGGACCTTTGCTTCCATCTCTTTTCCAGGCTTGAAGGTGACGACAAATTTTGCCGGCACCTCGACCTGGCCTCCGGTTCGCGGGTTACGTGCTTTGCGAGCGGCTCGCATTTTGACTTCGAAGACTCCGAAGTTTCGCAGCTCGATCCGGCGATCTTCAACAAGAGTTTCAACGATCGCGTCAAAGGTTTTTTGCACGATTTCCTTGGTCCGCAGCTGCGTCAAACCTAATTCTTCCGAAATCGCTCTGACGATCTCTTTCTTGGTCACGATCTGTGCCTCCGAAGCGAGTGTTCCTGCGTAGCTGCTGTCACGTGTTGTCGCTACAACTGTAGGATCTGTCAGGACTTACTGTCAAGACTCGCGTGGAAAGGAATAGTCCCCAGCCGCACTGGACAACCTACAATCCACGCAATCGCTCCTGATTGCCAAATCGCAATCGATCATGGTTTCAAAGTGAATTGCCAAAGAACAAGCCCCGAAGCTGCAACGCTCCGATGCCTTTCCTCCTTATCGGACCGTCCAAACTGGAATGTTAGGGAAATTCGTCATAATCGGTACAGTTTACCAAGAAGGAATGAATGGCTGCTAATACTGGATGTCTGGGGCATATGAGGTAACGCGGCGCACGAGAAGCGATGGCACGATTGGACACTGCCTTCCCGTTGGCCCCTAAACAGGCCAGCTTTGGAGTGCGGCGACTCGGCACCGCTTTCTTTTTCAGTTAATTTGGCTGTGGAAGCGATTTTCGTTTGTACGGTCGATTTCAACTCAAATTGAAACGGGTTCCATTTTGTTTTCCCAAGCCGATTGACAAGAATGCCGTTTTGGAAAGGCAAAGCGGCGACAAGTCGCCGCACTCCAAGTCGCCGCACTCCAAGTCGCCGCACTCCAAGTCGCTGTCGCTTGTTTCAGGGCTAGCCTGCATTGCTCAGAGAATCGTAGGCCGGACCGAGCAAACCCATTGATCGCCGGAGCGGCGCCCGCCGATTCATCCTGAATCCAGATGACAGGGTGTGATGACGAGAAATCCGGGTTTGCGCTGTTCCGGCATGAGCGGCGGGCTTGATCCGGCCTACACCGTGCGCAATGCAGGCTAACGGGTTGTTGATTCAGGCACAATCAGAATTGTTTTTGTTCAACCCGGTGCCGTAGGCGAGGCGTTCCGGTGACATTCCCCCCCTTTGGGTCTGGCTAAACGACTAAGTATCGTGACTGCGGTGCCGAACGGCATGCGATGAACTTGATCGCAGGCGGTGACAAAAGATTCATCCGCCATGTCCAGGCGACATGAATCCCCTGCCGAACAGAAGTTCTTGGTATCTTGACACTTGTGTTGCGATTCACAACTGAACAGAATCCAGTAAGAGCCGATATGTTGCTGGAAACGGGGTGCGGAAGGATTTCCTGGCCATCCGGCGGTACACTCGCATAATCAGAACGACCTGTATAATCCATTCTTTTCCTGTCTGAAATGAAGCACAGTCGCTTCGGAGTTCTTCAATGAATGACTGGCTGAATCGGTTTGTTGAAGACGGCACAATCGGCGAATCGCAGCTCGAAGAATCCCGCAATATGGCGGCGAATCTCGGCATTCCGGTTGAAGACGCGCTTGTTCGTCTGGGCTATATCTCCGCCGCAGACCTCGGACAGGCTCAGGCCAGCGAATTCGGTTACGAGTACATTGAACTTGAAGGCCGCCAGATTCCGAACGCCGTCATCGAACTGGTTACAGAATCGATGGCTCGCGAAAACGTTGTGATCCCCATCGAATCGGATGGCGATTCGGTTGTGATCGCGATGCACAATCCAAACAACATCGAGGTGATTGACAAGCTCCGCTTTGTGCTGAACCGCGAAATTCGCCCTGTGATGGCTCCGATGGAGTCCATCCAGGCGGCCATTAATCGACACTACGGGCAATCCGAAACCGAATCCGTGGACTCGATGATTTCAGAATTTACCGAAACGCAGATCGACTTCACGGACATCGAAGCCGCTGCTGCTATGCAGGGCGATGAAGACGACAGCGCCCCTATCATTCGCCTGGCAAATCTGATCATTTCCGAAGCTGTGAAAGAACGTGCCAGCGATATTCACATCGAACCATTCGAAGACCGCGTCCGAATTCGCTACCGCATCGACGGTGTTCTGCTGGAACGCGACAGTCCTCCCAAACGTTTGCTGGGAGCCTTGGTGTCGCGCTTCAAAATCATGGGAAAGATGGATATTTCGGAAAAGCGACGGCCGCAGGACGGACGTATCAAGACCCGATCTGGAAACAAGGAATTTGACCTGCGCGTTTCCATTTTGCCGACCAATCACGGTCAGGCAGTGGTCATGCGTATTCTGGACCGCGACAATATTAAGGTGGGGATCCGCAGCCTCGGCTTCAGCGATGATAATTATCGCACGTTCCAGAATATTATCCGTCGTCCCAACGGCATTTTTCTGTGTACCGGCCCCACGGGGTCCGGCAAGACGACTACGCTTTATAGTGCATTGGGAGAACTCAACCGCCCCGACCGTAAAATTATTACCGCTGAAGACCCGGTCGAATACTATCTGCCTGGTATCAATCAGGTGGAAGTCAGGCACAACATTGGTTTGGACTTTGCCCGCATTATTAAGGCCATGCTGCGACAGGCTCCCAATGTGATTCTGGTGGGAGAAATTCGAGACACCGAAACGGGCGAAATGGCCATTCAGGCGTCGCTGACAGGGCACCTTGTCTTCAGCACTCTGCACACCAACGATGCACCAGGTGCCATTACACGTCTGATCGACATGGGCGTGCAACCATTCCTTGTGGCCTGCTCTCTGATGGCCGTGATGGCTCAGCGACTGGTTCGCGTGGTGTGCCCGAAATGTAAAGAACCGTATCAGCCGTCGCCGGAAGAAGTGGAGGTTTTCAACATTTCTCCGGACGAAGCGTCTGAAGGCCAGTGGTGTCGCGGCAAAGGCTGCAACAACTGCAAGCATACTGGCTACAAGGGGCGTCGCGCGGTCTTTGAACTGATGACGATGAACAGCACACTGCGTGAAATGGCGTTCAACAGCGAGCCTGCCCAGAACATCCGTCGCCAGGCTCGACTGCTCGGCATGAAGACGCTTGTGGAAGACGCTAAAGACAAAGCATTTCAGGGAATGACGTCCCTGGCGGAAGTTTACAAGTTATCGAAGGGCGGGCATTAAAAAGTCGTCAGTCGTCAGTTGTCAGTTACCAGCCAATAAGCAGGCATCTGTCACCTGATATCTCCTAACTGACAACTGAATGCTGAATCCTGAATCCTGAATCCTGAATCCTGACGACTGACGACTGACGACTGACAACTCTTAACTTAAGGTCATCCATGTCCACACCAGCTGGCGGACGTAGTTTTCAGATTGATAAACTGCTCGAAACAGTCGTCGCGGAACGTGCCAGTGACCTGCATATTTCGGTCGGCAACCCCCCCATGTTACGCTCGGGCGGTCGTCTGGTGCGTCTGGAAACACGTACGCTCACTGCGGATGACACCACCAACCTGATGAAAAGCATTTGTCCCGAACGTAATCAACAGGAACTTCAGGAACGTGGCGGGACGGACTTTGGTTTTGCGTTTGGCACCAAGGCCCGTTTTCGAGTCTCCGTGTTCAAGCAGCGCGGCATGATCAGCATGGTGCTGCGGCGAATCCCCAACGAATTCCTCACCTTTGAGCAACTCGGACTGCCTTCCGTTGTCAAAGACCTGATTCAACGACCTCGCGGATTGTTTCTCGTCACCGGCCCAACGGGTTCTGGAAAGACGACCAGTCTGGCGTCGATGATCAACTGGATGAACCATAATATGGATCATCACATCATCACGCTGGAAGATCCCATCGAGTATTACCACGAGCACAATCATTCCATAATCAATCAACGCGAAATCGGCGTCGATGTCCCGAGCTTCCCCGAAGCTCTGCGGCGCGCGCTGCGCATGGACCCGGACGTGATTCTGGTGGGGGAAATGCGAGACCTTGATACCATTTCCGCAGCCATCACGGCGGCAGAAACCGGGCACGTGGTGTTTGGAACCCTGCACACCAC
>JAYSPO010001292.1:0-3114 GCA_043722015.1 Candidatus Kuenenia sp.
GCATTCGACAATCCCGCGTTGGTCGCGGTCACAATGTAGACCAGATTACCGACTCCGCTGCCAGCAATAATCGGATCTGCGTTCTTCGTTTTCGTAACCGCGATATCGACGCTGCGGTCCACGTTTGTGGTCTCTGTGGCGGTATCATTGCCCTGCACGGCATCGACTTCAGTTTCGTTCACGGTCGCAAGTGATGCCGTGTTTGTAATGACCAGCGTGTCCGACGCAGATGCACCCACCGTCAACGTCACCACCAAAGTCCTTGAATCGCCAGATGCCAGTGCTCCGATTGTCCAGACCCCTGTCGACGTGTTGAACGTACTGCCGCCGCTGCCGACGGCTGAAACAAATGTCACGCCTGCCGGAAGATTCGCTGCGATCACACCCGTATCGCTGATCGTCACTCCAGTTGCCGAGCCAGGCCCGGAATTCGTCGCCGTCACAGTGTAGACCAGATTGCCAGCGCCGCTGCCTGCGATCACGGGGTCTGCGTTGTCGGTCTTCGTGACGACAATATCCACCGTCGAAAATACGCCGAAATCGAGACTCAGATTTGTGTTCGGATCCGTGTCACCGTCGTTGATTGGTTCCAATCCGTTTGAGAGCGTAATCCCCAGCGACACAATCGCGCCGCCGAGTGCGTCGCCGTTGTCATCGTTGTTTGTCGAAACCACATCCGCATCCGGAGCGGTGCCGTTGCCAGTGCTCGACTGAAAACCCTGCAATACGCTCGCTACACCAAAGTTGCTGGCATCAATCCGGACGAGGTAGCTGCCCGGGAGCAGATTCCCAAACGAGTACAGGCCGCCACCTGCAGTCGTCGTCGTTGCAACCTGGAGGTCAGTCCCACTGTCAAAGATATTGTTGGAATTTGTGTCTTCAAACAGCGTCATCGCAACGCCGTTGATTCCGACCTCTGTTAGTGAATCAAACAGACCGTTGTTATTGATGTCATTGAAGACAAGATTTCCCAGGGTCATCGGCACGAAGTTGGCGAAGTTGGCAGTGAATCGCGTTGGCGACTGCGCCCGGATCACGTCGGTTGTTGTCGTCGTGGTTGCCGTCGGAGCTTCCGTCAGAAATTCGATCGCGCCGACGTTTGCGAAATCTGCACCGCTGCCGGTCGTCGTCACGAATGCTGAATACGGAACGTAGACTGAATCGATGCCAGTGATCGACAGATTGACTGTTGCGGTCGATGAATTTCCGGGACCGCTATGCACGAGCAATGAGAGCGTGACCGGCTGACTTGTTTCGATCGTCAACAGGAAGCCAGTTTCCCCCAGCGCCGTGAGATTCGTACCCGACAGGCCGGAGGGACTCAGTGTTGTGGCGTTATTGTCGGCACCGTCCCAGACAACGCGAGATCGACCGGTCGCTCCGATACCGGCGTTGTAGGCGAGGTGGCCTGGCATTGCCGCGCCGTTTGCTTCAAGTGCGATAGCGCCCAGGGTTGCAGTGACCACCATATCGCGTTCGCCCCCGATCGCAGTCGCTGCTGGCGAAAACGAACTTGCCGTGGCGACGCCCGCTGCATCAGCGGCCAGTGTCTGTCCCAGACCGCCAGGCAACGAAAAATTGTCAATCAGAATGCCTGGTGTTCCCAAAGCATCTGCTGCTGAGATATTGACGGTAACGACATTTTCACCGACCCGCTGCATGAAGCCGACGACTGGCTGCTGTCGCACGAAATAGCGGCCTTCAGCCAGAGAGTTGAACGAAAACGTTCCAGAAGGACCGGTGGTCACGGTTCCTGCAAGCGTGTCATCCGCTCCACCATTGTCAAACGTCAGGTTGCCGCCGTCGCGATACAACTGCACGTTGACTGCATTCAGCAGTGGGTCCCCGCCAGACAGTCCATTCCCAGTCACGTCATTGAAGACAGTTCCCTGGATCAGTCCCAGTGTGTTAGCCGTCAGCAGCACCTTTGTTTCCAGCAGCTCAGCCGCTGGGACACGAAGGTCACGCTGAGTCCGCCGACGTCGGTGCTGCCTGTTGATCATACTTCCGATTCCGGCGAGCCATTGATGATGTGTCATGTAATTCGTTCTTGATCACTGAGTTGAATGATAAGTTTTTAGTTGGCAGTTGGCAGTCGACAGTTACTGACTACTGACTACTGACTACTGACTACTGACTACTGACTACTCCGATCGCTTACCAGCGTTTTTCTAAGCCAATCGTAATCCCATGTGCCAGGTAGTCCGTGTTAACCATCCGGGCTTCGGGACGAAGATCGCCAGTCAATGGAATCTGTTCAGGTGGCAGCAGCCCTGGATTCACCACAGGATCGATTTGCTCGGTTGCCCGTAACACATTCCCCCAGTAGAGCAGACTGTAGCCGACAGAGGCTGTCCAGGTGTTGGTCATTTTGTAGCCCAGTGAGACGTCAAATTGCGGAATCACAGTGAAGCGGTTGCTGTCCCTGGAGCCTGAATTCGTCCGCTGCGCCAGGAAGCCACCAGGACTTATCGTCGTCGGCGTACCCGCTTGAGTCACAGCTGTCTGTCCGTAGACATCCAGTTCCTGCCGAGTGGCCCCGATTGCAAGTCGCACACCTCCGTCAAGACTCCACCGTCGTCGCTGAGAGGAACCAAACAGTCCAAGTTCACATCCGCGGAACAGATTCTCTGCGTTGAAGGAATCCTGAGTCTGGAACTGTGTTAAAGTGGCCAGATTCGTCGAACTCTCATTGACACCGAACGATTCTCGCAGACTGACAAAACGCGGGCCAATCTGAAATCCCAGCGTCGTGCTGTGTGGACGTCGGCTGCAATTCTCAGAGCAACCGTTGCCAAGGTCACAGTCTTTCCAGAAAACCTCACGATAGTGAATGGCACCGGAATACAGATTCGACTTTGCATTGATATCGATCGTACCGCTGGCAAGATTCGGAAACGCGACCAGATCAGCATCATTCAGGTCTGTTTGGGCGTTCAGAAATGGCCGAGCCAGAATCGGGTCGCCGGTTGAATCACCATGATAATTTGCACTCCGCGTACTGAGCATGAAAAACTCTGCATCAAAACCGCTCATGCCGCATGGATCAACATAGTGACCGCCACGCAGACGATAACCACCATGGGTTCCACCAAAGATGTTGCCGCCACCGTA
>JAYSPO010001293.1:0-2266 GCA_043722015.1 Candidatus Kuenenia sp.
GACACGATGGCCCGCGTGTCGAGGTCCAGCACCACCGTGATGTACTTGTGAGTCTTTCCCAGATAGTTCTCGTCGATCGCCAGACGCTTCCACTTCGCCAGGTTCGGTCGCACCAGTTTCTTCAGCCGCCGCAGGTCGATGTCGCAGACCGTATTCCACGAGACGCCGAACGTCTCGACCGCGTCCTGGATCGTCAGCCGCGACAACCACTGCTCCAGGCACCGCTCGAACTTCTTCGTGATCTGCCGCTGCCCCTCGGCGAACGCAGGCTGGTGCCACGTTTTGCTCGAACACGACAGGCACTTCACACGCGGCGTCCTCATCGTCACGATCACCGGCAACAACCCCAGCGGTGCCCCTCTCCAAAACCGCTCCCGGTGTTCATGCAGAGGCACTCGCCGACACCGCAACGACTCGCGAGGAACCGACACCTCCACATACAACAACCCGTTCTGACCCTCCCAAGTGTCCTTGACTTCAGATCCCTTCAAACCCATCTTCCGAGACAATGCCGCTGCGGACATGCTGCAATCTCCTCTGGAATGTCGTGCCATCTAAACACAACTCCAGTAGAGACCAGCATGTCCGCTTCTTGCAACTCATCCCCCCAAAATGGCGGTTGAACCGTTTTGGATGAGTCGCACTACGTCATTTTGCTTCGTGACCTCCGGTTTGTAGTCGTCGATGAGAGCGATCGCATGCCGAAAATAGTAGCCCACCATTTGCAAAGAGTTCGGTGTGCTTGTCCACGACAAGTAATTACGAAAGTCGCCGTAGAATCGTTGAATGAGTCGCGCGAGGTAACTCTTTCCGACCCCTGAGTTGCCCACGAGCCAAAGGCAAAATGGTCTGGCATCTGACAGAAACGGCGCAAGGATTGGCAACCATAAGATTCCGAGAAGTGGAAAAATGACGGATCGCGGTGCCATCCCCAGCAGAGCCGGAATCACATCCCTCTTGAGTTGTTGCACGTCCGATTCATCCGGACTCTGCAAACCCAACTGGCTCGCGATGTCTGTTCCCGCCAAATCGACCGTGAAATCACCATCTTCGGCAGGCTTCCACCCCTCCGATGAAATCACGGCTCCCGGTACTCGAAACTCAGTCAGGTTCTCCGACCAGCCAAAGTCGGTTGTCGCTTCAGATGATTCAGGGTTTGACAGCGCGGCGATCGCGTTCCGAAGCTCATCCATTTTGCAGTTGATCTCGATCTCCATCCCAGCGGTTTGATACAGACTTGCTTTCAGTCCTTGGTCGCTCGCAAATGTTTTTGCGTCGATTTCCCAAGGTATTTCTCGATCAGGAAACTGTATCCGACCGATGAACAGTCTCGTCCGGTCGTCTGCATCAAGTAGAGTCGTCTGCCGCTCAATCTTTGGAATGAAGTTCGTGATTTTTGCCAACGGATCACTTGTTCGATGAACACCGTAATCCGCACCCGGAATCGCAATCGCACTATGAGATGCGTGTGACTGCGTGTTGCTCGATTCACAATCTCCGCGCTCTCCATTCGTGCTCAACCGACTTTCGTTCAAAAGCCGCGAGTCGAAGTCATTAGGGGTCGCAGCGATTCCGAATTGATCATTCAGCTTTTTGCAGACCGATTTCAAAAAGTCTGACCGGCGTCGGGCGGACTGAACATCGAACCTGTCTTGGTGTAAGAGTTGCCCGTGGCAGGCAGCGGTGACGGCAGCCCGCTTGCGCCGGTCGATGTCAAAGGTAAACACAACATCATCACTTGTAGTTGGCTGGGAGTCTGCTCGTGCGGGATCGGTCATAGTTGAGCCTCCTCTCCGGACTTCGCGATGCGTCTGGAGTCAGGCAGCATGAGTTGCTGCTTCAGCGAGAGGATCTGACCGGGAAGCCGCGATTCCGAGTAAGCCGATTCGATGGTCTGTTTCGCGCGGTGAGCCTCCTCGTCATTCCAAGGGTCAGCGCCGTTGATGAGGTACGTCGTCGCGGTCTCAAGCGGCACTCCGTTACCTGCCAAGTCACAGGCGGCCGTGAACAGCCGGTGATTCCAGTTGGGGCCATCGGCAAATCGGCGGAGCACGAACTGTTTGCTCGAATAGCTGATTCCATTCAGTGACATCACCGACGGTGCGGTGTGTGTCTTCGGCATTTCTGCATGACACGCTCGGAGAGGCGATTGACGGCGGTTTTGCACCGGCCTTTTCAATCCCGCCGCTCTCTTCTCATGATAGGCAACCCACTCCTTTACGATGGGTTCGGGGAGCGGCGCGAGAGGGATCTCATCTGGACTTCG
>JAYSPO010001294.1:0-1823 GCA_043722015.1 Candidatus Kuenenia sp.
AGCGGAGCGCAACGCACCATTTTGGGAAGGCGTGTGAGACTGGTGTGTTCCGCTGACGCTGCACACACCCTACTTGAATCCTTAAATCAACAACCCGCTCGTGCGTTCCGGCTCACACTCCTGGAGTATCAGGACAGACGCCGTGATGGCTGGCCGATCGTATCAGAGAACAGGAATCTCAGCCGGCGGAGCGACTAAGCTACGGGTGAACTTCGCACAATTGGTCGTGTCCACTAGACTTCAGTAATTCCTCGTCCTTCACGCCATTTCCGCCGGAGATTGTTCAATGACACAGGTTGCCACCTCAAAGAGTCAGGCCATCATTGATCTGTTTGATGAATACGTCATTCCGAATTATCGTCGCTATCCGGTGGCACTGGTTCGAGGCGAAGGATCACATGTCTGGGACGCTGACGGGCGACGTTACCTGGACTTGTTTCCTGGCTGGGGCTGCAACATTCTGGGATATTCACCACCTGCGGTCGTCGAAGCGATCCAGGAACAAGCGGCGCAACTGATCCATGTTCCAAATACCTGGTACACTGAACAACAGGGACGTTTTGCAGAGTTCTTGTGTACTCGCAGTTTCGGAAAGGCGTTCTTCTGCAACAGCGGCGCCGAGGCGAATGAAGCTGCCATCAAACTTGCGAGGCTCCACGGATCGGCTCAAGGGCGTTACCGCATTATCACATTTGAACACGGTTTCCACGGCCGTACGTTTGGTGCGCTCACTGCAACGGCGCAGCCCAAGTACCATGAAGGACTGGGGCCGATGCTGGCGGGTTTCCGCTATTCAAAGATGAATGACATCGAGGGCGTCCGCAGCCTGATTGACCACGAAACCTGCGGGATCATGATTGAACCTGTGCAGGGCGAAGGCGGCGTGCGAATTCCCGAACCAGGATTTCTGCAGGCACTGCGTGATCTATGCGACGAACATGGTCTCCTGCTGATCTTCGACGAAGTGCAGACCGGCATGGGCCGCACGGGAACATGGTTTGGCTATCAGCAGTCCGGTGTCCAGCCGGACGTCATCACGATGGCAAAAGGTATCGCGGCCGGCGTGGCCTGCGGTGCCATGATCTGTCGGGATGAGTTTGCCGGAGACCTGCGACCCGGAATGCACGCCAGTACCTTTGGAGGTAACTCATTGGCGATGGCGGCTGGTCTGGCAACCGGGTTGACGATTGAACGCGAAGGGCTGCTGGAACACGTTGAGCAACTGGCCGCAGATATTCGCACTCAACTGGAAGCCCTGCAGCAGCGACTTCCCATCATTCGCGAAATTCGCATCTGCGGCATGATGATCGGGATCGATCTCAGCATCGCGTCCGCACCAGCGGTGGCGAAGTGCATGGAACGCGGAGTCCTCATCAACTCCACCAACGACACCGTCGTCCGACTCCTGCCCGCGTTGAATGTCAAGGCCGATGATCTGACAGAAGGCCTGCAAGTGATCGCCGACGTTCTGGAAGAAATGGCAAACGAAGCATAGACGACAGAACTTAGGCGAGCGGCATGCGTCAGCTTGCCGGTACGAAAACGCGGTATCGGAGGGCTCCCGCCGCTTCGCTCGCCGGACTCATAAACGACTATGGTTTACTCGGAATCACGGTTTCCGGTGGTGAACGTCAGAGCACAAGGCATCATCTCGACGGAGCGAGATGGTTACGTTTGCTGAGCAGTCAGGAATACTTCCTGGTCTACTAATGCCGGAACAGCGCAAACCCGGATTTCTGGTCATCACACCCTGTCACCTGGATCCAGGATGAATTGGCGGGCGCCGCTCCGGCAATCATTGGGTTTGCTCGGTCCGGCCTACG
>JAYSPO010001295.1:0-2554 GCA_043722015.1 Candidatus Kuenenia sp.
TACGGCTGAATGGCCTCCGCGCCGGACTCCGCAATGATGGCGTGCCAGCGAGCCGCGATTTCCGCCAGTGCTTCTTCCCATGTCGTCCGCACAAAACGGCCTTCGCCCTTGGCGCCGACTCGCTTGAGTGGATGCAGGATCCGATCAGGGTGATAGACACGCTCCAGATAGTGATTGACCTTGGCACACAGCGTACCGCGCGTGAACGGGTGAGCCGGATCTCCATACATCCGTTCCGCCTTGCCGTCCTTGACTTCAACGAGCCACGAACACGTGTCCGGACAATCGTGCCCGCACGCGCCACGAATGATCGATAATGGATTTGCAGGTTGTTCCATGTGTCTGGTCTTTCGTTGAAAATGCAAGTTTTGAGGATTCGCCCCAAAACACGATTCCGATTCCCTGCGGGATTTGGAAATCAGTTCTTTTGGGCGAGCGGCAGGAACTTTCCGAAGTTTTAGCTGAATTCGCAAGAATGCAGTTGTTCGAGCAAGGGGACTGCCTTTCAACATCCCGCGACCTTGCTCGTGAACCCTGAGGCTCACGCGCGAATTCAGATTCGGAACGGGAAAGGAATTTTCTGGCGTCCAACTAGTGATTAAACCGAAATTCAGGGCCGGCAAGGATTGCCCAAAGAAGTTGTTTTCTGGATTCATCTTTTTTGTCGGGGACACGATCCAGCCAGGCTGTGGCCGAGGCAAGTTCGTCAGGTTGTGGTACTCGATTCAGAACAGTCAGCCAGAGCTTTTCAATTCCCTGTGACTGATCTTCATTCTTCTTCAATTGCCCCAACAGCCGGTCATCCGAATCTCGCAGAAGATCATCCTGAACCCGACCGCTGTTACTGAAGAACAGCGCCTCATCGACGGCAATCTGAAAATTCTCTCCCGGTTGCTCGAACTCACGCACCCAGCCATTCGCCTGGTTCTCAAGGTCGGTTCGTTGTTTCGTCCATTCTTCAGTATTCTCAATTGACGGCCATTGTTCCGGATTGCGAATCACGACATGCAGCGCGGCGCCAAGTTGCCGTGGCGTCAGAGGACGCGTTTGAGCAAACGCAAAAGTGCTGGCGACCGGTGGCTCGGATCCTGATGTCCATTCACTTGATCGCCCATAGGCTTCGCTCAACACAATTCCCTGAATCAACCGTCGCAGATCGTATCCATGCGAGACCATGTCTGCAGTGAGCCATTCCAGGAGTTGCGAATGGCTCGCCGCATTTCCACTGTGCATTTGATCGGGAGGATTGACCAGTCCGGTTCCCAACAATCGAGCCCAGACACGATTGACGATATTCTTCGCGAAAAACCGATCTTTCGTGTCGCGCAACGCCAGTTCCACAAGCTCATCGCGTGGCCGAAATTCAGGGACAAGAATCTCCGCTTCCGCATCGTCGTGTTCCAGTTTTCGGACACGCTCCTCAAGCTGCTTTCGTTCTTCGTCTGCCAATTGCGGCGATCGATCAGCCACAACTTCTCCGGTCAAGAACATGAACGCCGCTGTCTTGCTCTCGCCACCGACGCTTGCAAACTTGACTTCGCCGAAAGGACGTTCTGCCAGGGTGCTTGTTTTTCGCGTTTGATACGTCCTCTGAAAGAACGCCTGCAGGCCATAGAAATGATCCTGCTTCCAGTCAGCCACCAACGGATGATCATGACACTTGGCACAGCTGATGTTCACACCGAAAAACAGAATTGCCGTATCATTTGTCAGGTCATCCAGTTCACGCACGCGACTCTTAAGAAACTGTCCTGCACCCTTCTCCGGGCCTTCCGATGCTGCCCCCTTCATCATTTCACGAAAGACGGTGTCCCAGGAACGTCGCCCCTGCACGGCAGTCAACAGATAGTTGCGGAACTCATCATTGTACGGCTGGCCAGGGAGCAGCGTTTCATCCAGCCAATTGCGTTGATGAAAATCGAAATCCGTTGATTGCATCAGGCGATCGACAAGCAGGCGACGGCGATCGGATGCCGGTTGACTCATGAACCAGTCCTGTTCCACTGATGTTGGCACACGTCCGGCCAGATCCAGAGTTGTACGCCGCAACAGCGTCAAATCATCGGCAGGCTCAACTGCTGCAACTCCGGATGCCACCAGATGCTGCTGAATGTAATGGTCGATGCTACTGGCAATTTCAGTATCGGCTGGCAGTAGGTCCTCGGCATTGGCGACAATGCTTCCGCACAACACAATGGCCATTAAGTGGCATCGACAGAAAATCCCCATGGGCAACGGCATGTGTGAGATTTCCGAGTTTGAAGGAGGGATTCAATGAGGCAGGCTGGCAACCCACAGTAATCGTAGCTTTGGCAGGCACTCGGGCAACCATCAATCTGCTGAAAATAGCAGGCTGAAGACGGCAGCACAATGACTGATCGTAGAATCCACCCGCTAGGCTGCATTGCGCACGGTGTAGGCCGGATCAAGCCCGCCGCTCATGCCGGAACAGCGCAAACCCGGATTTCTGGTCATCACACGCTGTCACATGGATCCAGGATGAATTGGCGGGCGCCGCTCCGGCAATCTTTGGGTTTGCTCGGTCCGGCCTACG
>JAYSPO010001296.1:0-5652 GCA_043722015.1 Candidatus Kuenenia sp.
AGTCGAAATTCAAACAGCCGCCCGGTGCTCGCCAGCGCGGCGCGGGAAATCGGGACCCCGCGAATCGAAGGCAATGACTGCTGGTGTCCGCAGGACGGACATGGCTGCGGCGAATCGGCATCGCGAAAATATGCATGCAGACTGCGACAGTTTTCGCAATGCACATAGACGTAACGCAGAGGACTAAAATCGCCGACGGGCGTCTCGTGAGCCTGATCACCAAAGAACAACAACCATTGTTCGAAGAAATCCGCCGACAGATTCATTGGCATTCGGCAGTGCAGACATTCATAGTGATCGCGAACGCGACATTTTCGGGGATCGACCGTCTTATGACAGTGTCCACAGGCGACACCAGTGTGAGCGGAACGCAGACCGCGACGCTCCTCCATCAGTGATCGGTACAGCGTTCCGGAATCCAGAAGTGAGTCAGGACATTTCGCGAGATGCTGACATCCGGGACATATGATGGCTCGGCCTGCATGTTGCGCTCCGGCGCGGAGTGACTTTCCGCATTTGCACCGAAATGAAATGCTCCCACCATAACCCTTTTCTGCCGCCTGAATGCGAAGACTGACTCGCTTTGCAGTTGTCAGCATCTGGCGATAGAGTCGATTGGGGTCGGTCGGCTTTGCAAGGAATGCATCGGCTCCCGCCCACATCGCCATGTTTCTGGCTTCTTCCAACGGAACTTCGGTAAAGATCATCACGGCAATTCGGCAATCAGACTTCTTAAGATACGCACAGAATTCGAAGCCGGTTTCGAGCGGCAGGAGCAGTTCCATGATCACAAATTCCGGCTTGAAGCGTGTGATCAAACCGCGTGCCTGGCCGCAGTTGGACGCTTCGTAAACTGTCCAGCCGGTCTGTCGCAGAAATTGTCCGACCGGTCCGGTGATCTGAGGAGAATCCACGATCACTACCGTCTTGATCAACTCATGTCCCGTCGAAGGAACTGGAGCCTGACTTATTGACGAACTTGAGGAATTTGCCACAGTGAAAGTCCCGATTGCATCGCAGGATTCAAGATCTGCCCGCTAGCCCTGACGCAAGCGACCGCCATTTGGAGTGCGGAGACTTGTCGCCGCTTTACCATTGCAGCACAGCATTTTTGTCAATCGGCGTCGGACCACAACGAACATGGAATTCCCACTTCAGGTGAAGTCGGAAGAACAAACGAACGTCATTTCCAGAGCCAAATTCCCTGTAAAAGAAAGCGGTGACCAGTCACCGCACTCCAAAGGTCGCTTGTTCAGGGTCCTGCGTCTGAGCACGGTTCTTACATGCTGATGAAACCATGTTAAGTTCGAGTGAATATTCCGTATAGAACAGACTCATGCTTCGTGGTTCGGTGAATTTTTTCCCGGACTCGCGCAACTGTTTCCGCAAATAGCCGACTTTCGAGTGATTAACACAGAATTAACATCGCGGTGTGTCGCGAATGGGGCTGCTGCCGTACCCTGAACAGATATGACGGCGTTTCGGGCAGCTCAGAGTTCCGGATTCGATGACTTCACACGATTTTTGTAAGAGAGTTTCCAAAATGGGCGCGGGGCTGCTCGACCCGGAATTTCTGATCGGTGCTTCACTGGCCGACGATCGGTTCAAGATCGTGGCTCGTGTCGGCGCGGGAAGTATGGCGATCGTGTATCGGGCGTTTGACCATCGGCTGGAAACCGAAGTCGTCATCAAGGTGCCTAAGAAGCACAAGCTGCAGGACGCCGGGCTGCGCGAACGGTTTCGTCGTGAAAGTCGCCTGCTGGTGCAACTACAGCACCCGCATATCGTCAGTATTCTGGACGTCGGTCGGTACGGCAACGTTCCGTTTGTCGTGATGCAGTACCTGTCCGGCGGTTGCCTGTCGGACAAGATGCAGGCACGCAATGGACAACCTGCAGCCCTTGCCGTCGATTCAATCCGCAGCTGGCTGCTGGAAATCGCGAAGGCTTTGGATTTCGCGCATCAGCGACAGGTCGTGCATCGCGACGTCAAGCCGGCCAATATCCTGTTCGACGAAACGGGCAATGCGTTCCTGAGCGATTTCGGTCTGACAAAAATCATGTATGGCGAACCGGACGAAAACGCGGCAGACGAAACGGCGGCCGGATTTGTCGTGGGCACGCCAAATTTTGTCGCCCCGGAAATTGTGCTGGGGGCGGATTACGATGGCCGAGCCGATCAGTATTCATTGGGGATCACGGTCTACAATACTCTGATCGGTGCTCCTCCGATGCTTGGAAAAACACCATCGGCCACAATGGTCAATCAGACGCGGCGCGTGCTGCCTCTGATCAGTGATGTGCGGAAAGCCGTTCCTGTGGCAACCGCGCAGGCATTGGCCAAAGCGATCAGCAAGAAGCCGGAAGATCGATTTGCAACGTGTGTGGAATTTGCCGAAGCGGCCATCGCAGGGTTATCAGAGGCTCAGGCCACTGTGCCGCCTCCGCAGGAAATGATACCGCGTCCAAAGAAGCC
Source organism: Candidatus Kuenenia sp. (assembly GCA_043722015.1). Lineage (GTDB taxonomy): Bacteria > Planctomycetota > Planctomycetia > Planctomycetales > Planctomycetaceae > SXXK01. The sequence goes on from JAYSPO010001296.1 coordinate 2,476, forward strand.
GGCAGATTCCAGCGTGAAGTCACACGCGGACTCCACCAGCGCCAAGCGAAAGAGGCCCGTGCCGTCGGAACGAATTCCGAGCTCATCAGGCGCTCTCATCAACACGGGGCGAGTTTCAAAAGCGAAGTCGGTGGGCATCATTAACTGTCCACAATGTCGCAAAGAGCTTCGTCTGCGTCCTGAGCATGCTGGTCGCAGAGGAAGCTGCGTACAGTGCAAGACTCGGCTGCGAATCGGTGCAGACCTGATGACGCTCACGACGATTCCAGATCGCGATGCTGATGAATCCAGCAGTTCAAACTCTTCTACGGCAGGTTCTGCAGACGATCTGATCATCGGCGAAAAAGTTTTCGGGCTGAAACTCAGCCGCAAGGCGATGTTGGGGCTTGGAGTTGCTCTGCTGATTACAGTGGTGGCCGCTCTTGTGATCTTTGTGCTGCAACTCACGAAACCTGATCTGGAAAAACAAGAGCAGGAAATGATGCAGCGATTTCAGAATCGCGAAGGTGAATGACACATGTCGCTCGCTGGCCAGTGCTTTGTCAAGGTTTAGTTTTGGGGTGGCCGGGGTTGGAGAGCGCTAGCTCGAAACCCCGGGGCTTCCTTCGCTCCGCTCAGTCCAGCCCCGGCCACCCAACCCAAATTTTCAGGTCTGACAGAGCACTAGCGCTTCAAGAATCCATCCACGCGCCATGCACGCAGATGATTTTGTTCGCCGATCGTGGCGAGGTAACGACCATTCCGGGAGATGGCGAGTCCGGCGATCGGTGCATTGTGTGCTTCGAATTTCAGCGGCTTGCTGTCCAGACTCACCAGCGATGCGGCCCAGACTGTTCCTTCGCCGTCGCCCATCAGGGCCCATTTCCCATCCGGCGAAAAGACGCACGGTGGGCGATGACCGCTGACACTGGGAATCGGAATCATCTTTTCAACAATTCCTTTTCGCGTGTTGAGGATCAAAAGCCCATTCGCCGTGACGATAGCGAGGCGACTGTCCTGCCCATTCACAAACGTGATGGGTTGATCAATCGCGTCGAAGTCAGGATTCGCTTCCGTCGCCGTGATGACCGTGACATCTTCACGCGGCCACCCGGACTTGCTGCGTCTCCAAAGCCGCATTTGCGATCCACCGGCGTAATTTCCCATCGTCAGCATGAGCTTATCGCTGGGTGAAAATTGAATCAGCATCGTCCCTGATTTCGCTTGTTGCGAAGGATCTTCGGAGATGTCCGGGATTCGTCCTTCCAACGGTTCCCGCATGATTTCCTGTTGAATCGACAAAGTACCAGGCTCGAGCTCCAGCAAACGCACCTGATCGCGTACGCGCGTGCCGACCATCAGACGATCACCTGCGTTGGTGAAGGCTGCCGCCGTGATCATGCCCTCAAAGAGCTCCATACCGCGTGTTTCAGTGCGATCATTCAGGTTCATCAGTGTTAACAAAGGAGCCACCATTCCGGTCGTACCAATAAGCCCACGAACCAGAGTGTTCGTATCTGCAGACACCGCCGTCGCAGACACTGGTAGCAGATCCTTTTCCAGGTATCCCGTTGTAAGCCAGAAACGAGTAGAAGCAGGCGTGGGCAGCAGCACATGATGCGCTGAATTCAGATTCAGACTCTGTCCTGGCACAGGCTGCGTCCAGTAGCGAAGTGCCGTTCCGGTTGGCAGATCAAAGAGGCTCAACGCCTTCGCCAGCGTATGTTGGTCAGCCTGATCACCAGCAGCTCGATGGAGGACTGCGACAGTTGTGCCATCGTCTGAAATGGATAGCCGCACCCGTGACCAGTTGCCTGCATGGAACTGCAGCTGCGTCGTCGTGTCCCCTGCACGCAATGGCGGTCCGTCCGGCACTTCCGCAGGTTCTGTTCCAAGGCTGTCGGCCAGCGAGTTTTCCCCGCGATGTCGCAGAATCTGCTTTCGAAGTGCTAGCTGTTGTGCTGGTTCTTTCGCAGACCGCAATTGATGAGCGTAAAGCGCCAGTGCTGAATCTGCGGGACGAATTCCTGCGAGACTCAGGTCCGCGCTGGCTGCTTCTTCCGCAACGCGGGCTTTGGCAGGTCGAGTTGGTCTGGAAGCCGGCGTTGCCGCACCATTCTGAGTCACTGAGTCATCGACGATGGTTTCCTCCAGAGTTTCATCCATCGGCAATTGGAACGCTACCTCCGCATTCTGGTTATTCGACAGCGGAGTCTGCGGCGGATCAAACAGTTGAGCCTGCCGATCGCCGCCGATCGAAAGGACTCCGTGCGGCGTCAGACAGAATTCAATCACCGGTCCTGCGTGTCGCTTCGTCAGCTGTTGAATACGTTTTTGAGCCGTGTCGAAACGCACAACCGTGCCGTCAACCGTACCAAAGTAGATTGTATGGCTGTTTGGGATCGAACGAATGCTGGTGATGGAACTTACCGGATCCTGCACATCGGGAATGAATACCAGTTCATAGTCCACGGTTTCGCCCTGATCGTTGAGTCCACTCACTGCGGTTGCTCCGGTGAGAGCGCGACGAAGAATTCGCCCGTCCGCGAGTCCGGCAATAATTTCCGTTCCGTCTGCGATAAAATCGACGCAGACAGGCTGCGTGTCAGCGAAGAGATCGGCTTTCAATGTTTCGATCAGTTCGCCAGTGGTTGTGCGAAACACATAGACTTCTTCTGACGACGAAACGATCGCTCCCAGTTGAAGTTTGTCGTCAATTGTGATGCTCAGGATCTCAAACCCTGATACAGGAAAGGAAGAAATCGGAGTGACAACGACAGTTTCGGCTTCGGCCGCTTTCGCCTGTTCGGCGGTCATTTCCATGATGGGCGTCGCAGCCAGAACGGCGGAATCCGACTTCCAGAACGCACACACACCGTTCGCATCAATTGTCAGAATCTGATCATTCGGCAGGCAGCGAATGGCAACCAGGGCTTTGTCGCTCAACCGCGCCGTGTGGCGATGTTCGTCCTGAAACAGGAAGAGATCGCGGGCGAACAGGTCCCAGTTCGCCGTGCTCGCTGCGCTCCGCACGAGAAGTCGTCCGTCGGTCGTGCCGACAAGAACCTGCTGACCATCATGCGTGAATTCCAGTGAATTGATGATTCCCGGAAGACCGCGAACAGGAATGTGAATTGGATCTGCCGACGGCATTGCCTGGCGAATTCCAGGCGTCTGTGTCTGGCGGCGAAGGTCCAG
>JAYSPO010001297.1:0-5678 GCA_043722015.1 Candidatus Kuenenia sp.
TGTGTTGTCTCGTGGCTAGAAAAAAGTCCTGATTGCTCGCGTAGTCAAATGAATTCCAGATGCTTCAATCCCAGTGAATAAGCGGGCCATTGCTAAAAAAACCTCCTTGTCCGCGTTGTGTCTAGAGTGGTCGAGATGCAAGGAAGAACGACGAGGCAACAAATGTCGCCGAGGAGTGATGACGCCGCAAATCGGCCGCTATCGACGCAATCCTACGGAACGCTTGTGGTTGCGTTTCAGGCTGCCTCGAGCGGAGCGGCGTGAGCCCTCCGGTACCTCGTTTTGTACCGGCAAGCTGACGCATGCCGCTCACCAATTGTCTCACTCATGACCGCGCGGAGTATAAATCAACAGCCCGCTAGTCGCCGGTGTTTCGTACTACTAACAGTTGATTTCTTGTTGCTCCGCGAAGATTTTCAGGCGGCGATTTGTAGGGGTTGTTCTCGTGCATAAACTTAGTTCTCACCAGGGTTCTGACTCGGCGAGGGTAGAATCGGAATGTAGCCGTCACGCTCCGCCGTGACGAGCATTGAACCAGGCCACATGAATAGAGGGCCAGCGCTGATTGTCCTTCAGGCCATGAAACGGGGCTGGTCGTGGAGAACTGTCTCGGTGGATCAGTCTTGAAGGACAAATGCTCATCACGGCGGAGCGTGATGGCTACTTTGGGCTGCGAGCGAAGCCCGCGCTGAGTGTATTCAGCACAGTAACAGTTGCCGGTGGCTAGCGCCATTTACCTCATTAAGTTCACGTCGTTGGTCCTTAACCCCACAGTTTCGAGATTTTCTTGCGGATCTCCGAAGTATCACTCTGGATCAAGCCGCTTTGCCCCGTGCCACCATAACCGGAACCGTACGTCATGCCCTGTGACTGGCGGTCAAACAATGCCTGGATGTGTGTTGGCAGAAAGCGCGTAATCTTACTGAGCGAATGCTGGTCACTCTTGCGGCGGTTGTGGAAGTAATATCGCTCGGGCCGCACGATGCTCAGATGATTTTTGGCGCGTGTCATCGCGACATAAAACAGGCGGCGTTCCTCTTCGATTTCTTCCGGACTGCCGGTGGCCATGTCGGACGGAATATTGCCGTCAGCGGCATGGATCACGAATACGGAATCCCATTCCAGGCCCTTTGCCGAATGGATCGTGCTGAGAATCAAATAGTCCTCGTCCAGAAACGGATCTGCCGGCAGTTCCTGTGTCGAGCTGGGTGGATCCAGGGTCATCTCTGCCAGAAAATCTGTGCGGCTTTGATAGCGTGCGGCGATGGCTTCGAGTTGAATCAGATCATTCAGTCGAGCTTTCACATTGTCGTACTTTGTTTCCAGCAACGGAGCGTAAAATAATCGCGTCGCATGAATGTCCGTGGCAACTCCTGCGTCGGATTCAGCCCGCTGTTCCATGTCCTGCAATAAACGAATCAGTTTCGGCCAGTCGTCGCGGAGTGCTGTCGGAGGCGTCCAGGATGACCAGGTGTCAAAGTGGCCACCGGCGTCGCGAAGTGCATCCAGCAGCGTCGCGGCTTTCACATGTCCGATGCCGGGCAACAGCACGAGGACTCGAAAACCGGCGACGGAATCCAGGGGATTTTCTGCCAGCCGCAGGAACGACATCAGATCACGCACGTGTGCGGTCTCCAGAAATCGGAGACCACCGTATTTCACGAACGGCACGTTTCGACGCCCGAGCTCCGCTTCCATCGCCATGCTGTGGTGTGACGCGCGAAACAGCACGGCCTGCTGCTTCAACGGAATCCCCTTTTCCCGCCGATCCAGAATCTGATCTATCACGTACGTCGTCTGAGCGTCTTCATCACTGCACGTGACCAGCACCGGCAAGCTGCCGTCACCGCGCGATGACCAGAGTTCTTTCGAATGCCGTTCGTCTGCTTCCGCGATCACTCGATTGGTGGCATCCAGGATCTTCTGCGTGCTGCGATAATTCTGTTCGAGCGGAATCAGGACCGTGCCAGGATATTCATCCGGAAAGTCCAGAATATTGCGTACGGTCGCCGCGCGGAAGGAGTAAATCGACTGCGCATCATCGCCGACAGCGGTCAGGCCTTTGCCGTCGGGGCAAATGTTTTTCAGAATCTGAGCCTGCAGGATGTTCGTGTCCTGATACTCATCGACCATGACTTTCTGAAACTGCTGCCGCAGCATCTGTCCGCCATCCGCGTTTTCCGCGAGTGCATTCCAGAACAGCAGCAGGTCGTCAAAGTCCAGGACGCGCTGTTGTTCTTTGGTCGTCGTATAGCCGGTGAAAAGTTCGCCCAGCCGTTCCTGATGTTCCAGGCACCACGGAAAATATTTTTTGAGCACGATCTCAAGCGACTTCTGAGTGTTCACGCAGCGGCTGTAGATATCGAGGCAGGTCGATTTCAACGGAAAGCGGCTGTCCGATTTCGGCAGATTGAGTTTCGACCGCACCACATTCATCAGATCTTCCGAATCACTGCGATCCAGAATCGTAAAATCCGGATGCAGTCCAATTAGATTTCCGTATCGGCGCAGGACGTTTGTGGCGACGGAGTGAAACGTGCCACCGGCGATCCGCCGAATCGATGAACGCTGACAGACCTTGGGATCCTTCACTGTGGAAGGATCGAGTTGCACGAGAATCTGTTCGACTCGTCGCAGCATTTCTGCCGCAGCGCGGCGCGTAAAAGTGAGCAGGAGCAACCGCGACGGGTCAGTGCCCGACACGATCTGCCATGCGACTCGATGAGCCAGCGTGGTTGTCTTTCCGGTGCCGGCCCCCGCAATGATCAATAACGGTGCATCGCCATGCATCACCGCAGACCGCTGTTGCGGATTCAGCGATTGCAGAAATTCGGGAAGATCGGATGTCGCGGGATCAGTCATGATGTACGAAGGATACGCGACACGTTCGCTCGGGACAATCACGGTTCAACATCAGTTTCGTCAACAAAATCCTGTCCCTTTGGCCGGAGCGCATTGTTTGTAGTGAGTCTGTGGACAGGAATGCGAGTCGGCGGAGCGACGTCGCCTACGTAGCTCAGTCGCTCCGCCGACTGAGATTCATGGGGACACACCCGGCCCTTGCTACATGGACGCGCCGGCTCAACATTGCCGCCTGACAAGCATCGGGCCATCGCTCGCTTGCCCATTCTACTTCGCTGGGTCCGAATACGGAGGGCTGTCAAACGTTGAACCGTCACCCGTCACGCGAGGGTCGTTGGAGTCTTTCAGAATCGTCAACAGTCGATCCGAAAGCGTTTTCCGGGCCGCTGCAAATTCCGGCTGGTTTGCCACATTATGGATTTGATCGGGGTCCTGCTGCATGTCGTAGAGTTCTTCTTCCGGGCGCAGCGCGAATTGCATATCAATGAATCGGCGGTATTGAGGATCTGACAGTCCCTCCGTGAGCAGCCATGTCTTCGTCGGGCTGGCGTCCATGTCACCGAACGCGGCGAACGTGGTGGCATCCAGTACTTTCGCGGACGGCATCGGACCGTCCGGCAGACCAAATCCCGGAGCCACGCCCATCGGCCAGCGATCCGGCTTGAAGTTTCGGACGTACAGAAATTCCGCCGTGCGGATCGCACGCTGCGGATACGGCAGAAAATCGGTGCGCGCGTTTGCGACATGACGTTCGCGGCCAATGATGACGTGATCCCGAGTCGCATCGATCTGCCCATTGCCCGTTGCCTCCAGGACCGGCATCAAACTGCGAGCCGTCATCACGTCCGGTATCGCCACACCGCCCGCCTCCAGCAGCGTCGGTGCCAGATCAGGCAGACTGACAAAATCATCAACAACTCGACCGGCCGGAATCCGGCCCGGCCAACTCACGGCCAGCGAAACCGCAGCACCGGAATCATAGAGATTGCACTTGCCGTGCGGCACACCCGGCATCCCATGATCTCCGGAAACAATGATCAACGTGTTCGCCAGCTGACCTGTCGTTTCCAGTTCGTGCAGCAAAACTCCCAGGCCAGCATCGACCGCCTGCACTTCACCCAGATAATCCGCCACATCTTCACGCACGACCGGGACATCGGGTAACCATTTTGGCAATTTACCCACGAGCGATTCCGGATCAATGCCCCAACTCTTTTTTCCAGATCCCTGAATCCAGGTACGATGTGTGTTGGTCGGCCCCCACCAGTACAGAAACGGTTCGTCCGCTGTGCGAGTTTTCAAAAAGTCCTGAAAATTGCCGCGCACTTCATCCAGCAGTTCCTGTTGTTTTTGATCAGGGTTTTCTGCGGAGAACACATGTCGAGAGAACGAGTTGAATTGGTTTCCATGCTTGTTGAATGCTGTCTTGACGGCACCGATGGGCGCGTTCGCTGGTGTTCCGGGACTCCAGACTTTCGCCGTATGACCAATGCGATAGCCGGAGTCCTGCAACAACAGCGGAAACGCCGGAATCGACGCATCCCAGATCGCGCCCTGCAGAATCGCACCGCGACCGGTTCTCCAGAAATACTGTCCCGAGAGCAATGAACTGCGACACGGTGTACAAGACGGGCTGTTAACAAAAGCTCGCGTAAACAACACGCCACTTGCCGCGACGCGATCGAAATTCGGCGTCTGAACAATTGAATTCAAGCCATGCGGCTCGGCGACACCGTACGCACTGGCATATCGTCCCCAGTCGTCCGCGAAGACAAACAGGATATTCGGTCGATCTGCGGCGCGGACTTCGTGAAACTGGAAAATGCCGATCAATGCTGCGCAGAGGATGATTGATTTCAGAAGTGGGGTAAGCTTCCAGCTTGCCTTTGACGTTTCGTCCCCCGCAGTAAGCCGATGCCGCAGCGGCAACCCTAAAATCGAGGCGTGCCGATATCTGAGTGTGGAAACTCTCGCTCGTTCGGCGGGATGCATCCGCTCATTGGTGGTCGGGCGGCGTAACAGTAAAGTCTTCGGGAACGATTCGTCCAGGTTCTGTTTGTGTTTCAGCCACGGAGTGGCGACAGGCTGTAGCCACGGGCGCGAGCCCGTGGAATCGTCAAAGAAGAGTTTTTGAGTCCCGAAGGGACGACAGGTGTGTGTGCTTTGCGATTCGTGTCGTCCCTTCGGGACTGACGGTGATTTTGTCTTCAACACCACGGGCTCGCGCCCGTGGCTACAACATGCCGTCCCGTTGGGACTAATCGCAAGGCAGCGACAGCGATTCAACGGCCACCATTCAGCGGATACACCGCGTTCGGCGCGACAATCGTTCGTAAGTCGATAATTCATGATTCGTGCCTTTCAAGCGTCGTCAGAAATCCATCCCCGTCAGCCAGAGGATATCCGTTCACAAACGAACGTCCATCGACCGCCTTCCGGCCTTCCGGTTGCAGCTTCAGAATCTCAAGCCATCCGTCGCCCGCGCGAACCAGCAAACGCCCTTGATGTTCAACGACTCCGCCGGGGATGGCGCTGCGTGCGGATACTTCGCTGTCTGGAAATCCCGCGTCGGAGACACGGGCAACATTGATCACAGGCGCGTCGCTGTCCGGGATGACAGCAACCTGCGACACAATACACCGCAACGGCGGCTGGCCCCGTCGCTGCAATACTGACGACGCCTTTGGCCACGGCTGCATCGCTCGAATATGACAACCAATTTCATGCCCGGACTTCGACCAGTCAATGACTCCGGCTTCGCGAGGAATCTTCGGGGCCAGCGTCACAAATGCTGTATCCTGCGGCTCAAACACGGC
>JAYSPO010001298.1:0-4658 GCA_043722015.1 Candidatus Kuenenia sp.
TTCAGCAGCATCTGGACGACGGTTTTCTGGCGCACGAAGCCGATCATGTTTCGCTCACGACCGAGGGTCTGCTGATCGCAGACACCATTATTTCTGATTTTTTGTAGATGGAGATCGAGTATATTCACAACAATCCATTGCGACGTGGGTACGTGGATGACCCGGTGCATTGGCGGTATTCGAGTGCAAGGATCTATGCGGGACAAGCGGGAGTGTTGGAGATTTGTACGGATTGGCGGTAGGTGGGTGGCGGGGAAGGGCGGGACGGAAAAACGAGGAGAGGTGAGGCGGAGCCTCAGGGGCAGTGCGTCCCCGGGCAGAGCCCGGGCAGAGCCCGGGGACGAGAGAGAAAGAGCGAACGAGCGACGACGCAAAGCCAGACGTTTCACAGCGGCGTCTTATTTGGTTCACCGGGGACTTCCTGGACAAATCGCGGCACGGCGTAGCCGGGTAATCGAGCGGCCAGTTGCTGAATCAGGTGTTGCCCGAGTTCGCGATTTGCTTCGAAGTGAGCCGTTCCGGAGACTCGATCCAACTGATGCAGGTAATAGGGCATCACTCCCAGGTTGATCAGTCGGCGACACAGCGTTTCGAGGGCGTCGAGATTGTCGTTCACACCCCACAGCAGCACGGCTTGATTGAGTACGGGAATTCCGGATCGCACGAGTGTCCGCAATGCGTCAACGCAATCGCCCGTAAGTTCGTTCCCGTGATTCGCATGGACGACCATGATGGATTGCGCTCGAAATCCGGTCAGCAACGTAATGAGCTCGGCTGTGACGCGGGATGGCAGCACGATCGGCAGTCGCGTGTGGAAGCGAATGCGTTCCACATGCGGAATTTGATCGATCGCGGAACATAGAGTCAGGAGCCGGGCGTCGTTCAGCATGAGCGGATCACCGCCGCTGAAGATGACTTCCGTGATCGACGAGTCCGCCGCAATTTCATCCAGCGCCGGTTGCCAGTCCTGCAGTCGTCGCGGTTCTTCAGCGTAAGGATAGTCGCGACGAAAACAGTATCGACAATGAATGGCGCAAGCACTGGTCGCGATCAGCAATACACGTCCGGCATACTTCTGCAGCACACCGGCCGTTCGTCGAGCTTCCAGATCGCCCACGGCATCGGGAACGAATCCCTCGACGGCAACGCTCTCTTCAGCCAGCGGCAGAACCTGACGCAGCAACGGATCCTGCAGATCTCCGGGCGTCATGCGGGCAAGGAAATTCTCCGGCACGAGAACTGGAAATTGTCGAAGCGTGTCCTGATCAGCGAGCTGAATCCCGGCAGTTTGCAGCAATTGTTGAGTCTGTAAATCATCTGGATTCAGCCCCAGCCGTCGCAGTAATTCCTCACCACTGCGGACCGCTTGAGCCAATTCTCGCTGCCAACCAGAGGGTTGGGGCGAGGCGGAGACGCTGGAAACATCGCTATTTGCGAGGAAGGCGTCAGGAACAGACGACATCTGGATTCACTCTGATTGGGGGATTTGCTACGTTTTGCCCGGTCTTGGCGTTCTCACGGGCCGCAGTATGTGGCGGATCGCCTTTGGTCGGCATTCCACCGATTGATTTCCAGACAAGATAACAGACTTCGAGAAGCAACTTCAATGGGCAGCATCCAGGCCGGGGAATTCAAAAAGGGAATTAAGGTACAGATTGATAACGAGCCCTACGAAATGCTCGAATGCTTTTTCGTAAAGCCGGGCAAAGGGCAGGCTCTTTATCGCACAAAACTGAGAAACCTGTTGAGAGGATCGCTATACGAAAAAACCTATCGCAGCGGCGATTCGCTGGAATCGGCCGATGTGCATCGCAACGAAGGCGTCTATTCGTACCGCGACGGTGACAGCTATGTCTTTATGGACAACGCGACATTCGAACAACACAGTCTGCCGGCGACCATCGTGGCCGACGACATGCGGTGGCTGATGGAAGGGGCAACGGTTGGCTTGTTGTTCTGGAACGAGAAGCTGATCTCGATGACCCCTCCGCAACACGTCATTCTGACTGTGACGTACACGGAACCCGCTGCTCGAGGAAATACGGCGAACAACGTCACCAAACCAGCAACCGTCGAAACCGGAGCGGAAATCCAGGTGCCGGCGTTTATTAAAGAAGGCGACAAAGTGAAAATCGATACCGAAAGCGGTCAGTACCACGAACGCGTGCAGGGATCATGAATTCAGGACCATCCCACAACGGTCGCGTGTATATCGAAACCGTCGGTTGCCAGATGAATATGCTGGACAGCGAACTGGTGGTGGCGGCATTGCGCAAAGATGGATATGAACTGACGGACGATCCCAAAGAGGCCGACACGGTTCTGTTCAACACCTGCAGCGTGCGTGAGCATGCCGAGCACAAGATCTACAGCGCCCTTGGACGACTGAAGTTCAGCAAACGCAATCGACCGCAAAAAGTGATCGGCGTGCTGGGCTGCATGGCTCAGAAGGATCAGGATCTGATTTTTCAAAAAGCGCCGTATGTGGACATTGTGGTCGGCACAGGCCAACTGGCAGAAATCCCGCGTATGATTCGTGAGACTCGCGAATCTGCAGTTCGAGTCCAGACGAAAGCCGTGAGTCTCGGACGTCGAGACGGATCACGATCCGAAGTTTCCGACAGTTTTCAGAGCTACGATCCGTTGCGTGATCCGGAAATGCGTCCCACGCCGTTTCAGGCCTTCGTCCGCATTATGATTGGCTGCGACAAATTCTGCACCTACTGTGTTGTGCCAGTCACGCGGGGACCGGAACAAAGTCGCCCGCCGGCGCATATCCTGAAGGAAACGCGAGTCCTTGCGGATCAGGGTGTGAAGGAAATCACGCTCCTCGGCCAGACGGTCAACAGTTACAAATATACAGAAGACGGACGCCTCGTGCGAATGTCTGAATTGCTTGAGCAACTGCACGAAGTGGATGGGATCGAGCGCATTCGGTTCATCACAAACTTTCCGCGCGACATGACCGACGACCTGCTGCAGGCCGTTCGAGACCTGCCAAAGGTGATGAAGTATCTGCATGTCCCACTGCAATCGGGCTGCGATGAAGTGCTCAAACGCATGAAGCGCGGTTACACGGTGGGCGAGTACCGCGAAATGATGCATCGCATCCGGGAACAGATCCCGGGATGTGCGATTTCCAGCGACTTCATCGTCGGCTTCTGTGGCGAGACCGAGGAAGCGTTTCAGAAGAGCATGGCCACGGTTCAGGAATTTCGTTTCAAGAACAGCTTCATCTTTAAGTACAGCAAACGCGAAGGTACGAAAGCGTTTGAGATGTTTGAGGATGATATTCCGGATGACGTCAAACGTCGTCGCAACAACGAAATGCTCGACCTGCAGAATCGGATCAGCGAAGAAGACAACGCCGAGTTTATCGGTCGTCGTGTTTCTGTGCTGGTGGAAGGTCCCAGCAAATCGTCGGCGAAACGAGCGGCCCGCGAAGGGCAACCGATGGATCACGGCGGTTTACTGCCGATCGCCCAGGAACATCATCATGGGCATGATCACGACCACGATCATCACCATGACGAAGTACCGCAGACGCTGCAACATGCGTCACCAGAAGCTGCGAGACTAGCCCTGCAACTGACGGGTCGTTCGGAATGTGACCGCATCGTGGTGTTTGATGGTAATCCTCGTCTGATTGGTGCCACGGCGGAAGTTGAAATCCACGATTGTACATGCACGACGCTGATGGGCTCGATCGTCACCCGCGAACTCCAGCATGGCACCGGCCTGCTGCTGCCGATCCTGTCGTAGCATGCGCAGAATTATTTCCCACGGTTCCGTCGCAAACCGAACACCAACGGCTTGCTGAGTCGGATAAACTTCCAGCTTGTCAAGTCTGCTATACTCCGTGTGGTCATGAGTGAGAGAATTGGCGAGCGGCATGCGTCAGCTTGTCGGTACAAAAGCGATGTACCGGAGGGCTCACGCCGCTCCGCTCGCCGGACTCATTTATGGCCGCGCGGAGTATAACCGTTCGGTTTTCTTCCAAACCTGGTCACGGCGTCGCAGACAGATTCAGCATGGACATCCTTGCAACTGACTGGGGCGAGGCTGCACTGCCCCGTTGAATCTCGTCCGCGACAAGTCGTTCACGGAGCTCAGAGCGAACCACAGAGATTTCTCGTGGTGCCTTAATTCCAAGCCGAACAACATTGCCTCGAATCTCCAGAATCTCCACTTTAATATCCAGGCCGATCATGATACTTTCGTTGGCCTTCCTTGAGAGAACAAGCATTTCATCACTCCTTTGAAATGGGGGGTACGAGCCGTAAAAGGCTCAGGTGCAGCGGGCATACCGAAACCGGCAGTTTTTGCCGAAGCGGCGAAAAGAGAAGAAAAGAGGAATTATCGTCGGTGTTTTGGTCCGTGTGTCGTTCTAAAGTCGAGACTTGTGGGGCCGGCCTGTGCAACATCAGCGTCCAAAATGGCACGCCCTGTGCCATTTGGCTCATTCCGGCAAGGAACGATGCACACTCAATTCTATGTTCTATCCTGCATTGCGCACGGTGTAGGCCGGATCAAGCCCGCCGCTCATGCCGGAACAGCGGAAACCCGGATTTCTGGTCATCACACGCTGTCACATGGATCCAGGATGAATTGGCGGGCGCCGCTCCGGCAATCTTTGGGTTTGCTCGGTCCGGCCTACG
>JAYSPO010001299.1:0-4080 GCA_043722015.1 Candidatus Kuenenia sp.
TGTTTCCTGTCTTCCCACGCCGATTGACAAAAATGCCGTGTTGGAAAGGTAAAGCGGCGACAAGTCGCCGCACTCCATATGGCTGTCGCTTGCATCAGGTTTCGACGGGATTTCCCGTGGCGGCGGATCGTGTGTTGAATTGTCTGCGTCAGTCTATGCTGGACTGCTCCAATGATGACCTGTTACGCTCGTTCACCTGAAAGTGATCATTGAACGGAAGTTGCCGATCCCACGACGCAAGCTTGAGTGGAACATTCGTCAACGCATTCAATCCTTCAGCGAAGGAAAATCAACATGCTGCATGTGCTTGGCACAGCGAATCGACTTTGCGATGGTATCACTCGCCGGGAAGTCATGCGAGTTGGCGGGTTGTCGCTGTTTGGCGGCTTGAATTGGTCGCGAATGGCTCAAACGGCAAATGCTGTTGAAACAAGTCGCGGACCGGCCAGGTCTGTGATCATGTTCAATTTGCTGGGCGGTCCGTCGCACATCGACATGTTCGACATGAAGCCGCAGGCTCCTCTTGAGATCCGGGGTGAGTTTTCTCCGATCCCGACTTCGGTTCCCGGATTGACGATTTGCGAACACCTGCCGAGGCTCTCGCAGTGGATGCATCGCGCGACGCTGATTCGCACCTTCAGTCACATGTTCAACTCACACGATCCGCTGCCGTTCATGACAGGTTTTACGGATGGCAACCCGGCAGCTCAGGCGATGCCCACGGATCCGCCTGACATCGGTGCCATTTGCCAGTATCTGGGACGAGGTCCGAAAGACCTGCCCGGCGCTGTTTGTATGCCATGCTTTCCAGGATCGGGTGAGAAGGGGCATCGGCGCCGTGGTCCGTACGGCGGATTCCTCGGCAAGCAGTATGATCCGCTGTTCACGCTCTGCAAACCCACATTTGCCCGTGAACCAAAGGTTGCCAACTACGACCCGGTCATGGCGTTAGGTGAGCCCGTGCCGCCGACAGCAGATGCACTGGCCGACATGACGGTCGAGCGACTCGATCGGCGACGTGCGCTGATCTCGCAGATCGACAGCGAATTTGCCCGAACACAGGGATCGCGTGCCATCGACACGATGAATGATGCTCAGCGACGAGCCTTCCTGCTGCTGACTTCCGGGCGGACGCGCGATGCGTTCGATCTGAACCTGGAACCCGCCGCGATCCGCGAAGCGTATGGTCGACATCTCCCTGGAGCAAGCCTGATCATCGCGCGCCGACTGGTGGAATCGGGAGTCCCGTTCGTCAGCGTGCATCAGGAAATTTTCGATCACTACGGCCATGCGTACGATATGCATTCGAATAACTTCGGCATGCTGAAAAACCTGAACCTGCCGTTGCTCGACCAGGTGATTCCGGCTCTGCTGCAGGATCTTGATTCGCGAGGGCTGCTGGATTCGACTCTGGTTGTCGTGATGGGAGAAATGGGGCGCACGCCGAAGGTGAATGCTTCAGCGGGTCGCGACCACTGGCCGCAATGTGGCTTCAGTCTCTTGTTTGGAGGAGGCGTCAAGCAGGGTTTGGTTTACGGTTCGACTGATTCGATCGGTGCCTACCCGGACTCACATCCTGTTTCTCCTGCGGACTTTGTGGCCACGGTTTATCAACTGATGGGAATCAACCCCCAGATGACCGTGCCTGACCGCAGTGGTCGCCCCGTCTTTATTGCTCATGGCGGTGAACCGGTGCATGAGATCATCGCCTGAGTTTCGGCCTTCGCTGACGCTTCGCGGCGGGCCAATTTGTGAATTTGTAGGGTGGGACCAGCGGAGCGCAGGCCCACCAGATTGAAGGAATGGTGGGCCGGCGCTGTCGCTTGTCCCACCCTACATACGACGTAGTTTCACAAAACTGGCCGACCGTGCTCTGACGCTTCGAGTTGCTGTCAATTTCAACCGCGTGAAATATAAACTGTCAGTCTCCGAACTCTGCGAATCAGCATCACGATTCGTTCCCGCCTGTTCGAAAGAAGTGAGCTTCCGACATGCTGCGCATGGTGTTGACTGCTGTTCTGCTGTTGGCCCAGCTGTTCATTCCGGCAGACGCATTGCTGCGGTGTACGGCAGACGATGAGGTCCCGCCACCGCGAGCGGTCGATTACGAACGCGAGATCAAACCACTTCTTTTTCAGAAATGTGCTGCCTGCCACGGCGCGCTGAAACAGAACTCGGGGCTAAGGCTGGATGCCGGCAAATTGATCCGCAAAGGCGGTGACAACGGACCGACCGTGGCGCCTGGCCAAAGCACTCACAGCGTGCTGATCGACCGTGTGACCGCGGAGGATCACAGCGTGCGCATGCCTCCGGAAGGTCAGGGTGAAAAACTGTCGGAGTCTCAGGTAGATCTGCTGAGACGCTGGATTGATCAGGGAGCAAATTCGCCGGTCGATGAAAAAATCCCGGCAGATCCTGCTCGGTATTGGTCCTATCAGAGTCCCGTTCGTCCCACAGTCCCGGCTGTCAGAAATCAGGCATGGGTTCGGAATCCGATTGATGCCTTCATTGCCGTCGAACATGAGAAGCGCGGGCTGTCCCCGGCCGAGGAAGCTCCTCGGGAAGTCTGGCTGCGGCGAGTCTGCCTGGATCTGACCGGGCTTCCGCCAACACGCACAGAACTGCACGCATTCCTGCAGGATCAATCCCCCGATGCCTTTGAGAAGGTCGTTGACGAATTGCTTGTTCGCCCGGAATATGGCGAACGCTGGGGACGCCACTGGATGGATGTCTGGCGTTACAGCGACTGGTATGGAAGTCGAGGCATTAACGAGATCCGCTACAGCCAGCGACATCTCTGGCGCTGGCGTGACTGGATTGTCGAATCGCTCAATGATGACAAACCGTATGACCGGATGGTTGTCGAAATGCTGGCAGGTGATGAACTGGATCCGGCGGATTCTGAGGTCCTGCGCGCCACCGGATTTCTCGGACGCAACTGGTACAAGTTCGACCGCAATGTCTGGATGTTTGAGACAGTCGAGCAAACCAGCCAGGCATTTTTGGGTCTGACACTCAAGTGCGCTCGGTGCCATGATCATAAGTTTGATCCGATCACACAGGAAGACTATTACCATTTCCGCGCGTTCTTCGAACCGCATGATCTGCGCACAGATCCAGTCAGCGGAAATGCAGACACAGAGAAAGATGCGACGCTGGGACCCGTGCTGAAAGAAGGCGTTGCCCGAGCGTTCGACAAAGTGGTTGATGCGAAGACCTTTGTCTTTCAACGGGGCGATAGCCGCTATCCTGATGAATCAAAGCTGATGACGCCAGCTGTTCCCAAAGCACTGGGCGAACTGGCTGGCGAGATCTCGGCCATGTCACTTTCTCCGGATGCATGGTATCCACAACTGCGTCCAGCCGTGGCCGACGGATTGATTGCAGCCGCCGAATCGAAAGCCATGCTGGCAGAACAGCAGATCGCAAAGGCCCGCGAAGTCGCAGCGCTGGCCGAAAAAGCCGTCGAAGAACTTCAGGCCAGACGGGAGCAGCAGCAGGCTCAGGGAGCGGATACCGCCACTGTTGCCCCGGCGCTGCATGATGATTTCCAATCGCGATCAGACGTCTGGAACGTCGTATCAGGCAACTGGTCGTGGCAGGACGGCAGGTTGATTGAGTCCTCTGTCGGAAATTTTGCGACTGTCGTGGCCAATACCGTTCATCCCCGCAACTTTCAGGCTCGCGTGCGATATCGAACGTTGCAACCGGGAACGTTTCGATCGGTTGGATTCAGCTTTGATTACATCGACAACGGAAACTCGCAGGATATCTACACGTCCACCGGTGATGCCGCGCAGTCGGTTCAGGCATTTCACCGTGACAAAGGTCAGCAGATTTATCCGCAGCCTGGGATTGTCAGCACAAAACTTTCTGTGGGCGAAGTGACAACGGTCGAAATCACGGTTCGAGATCAGCAGTTGACGATTAAGTTGAATGGCGAACACAAGCTGGATTACACCATGCCGTTGGCTCGCCGTGATGGGAAATTCTCGCTTTGGGTTCACAGCGGCTCAGCCGAGTTTCTGGAGGTGGATGTCCGCGAACTTGTCCCGGATCTGGAGGATCTCAGGCAGCGCC
>JAYSPO010001300.1:0-7560 GCA_043722015.1 Candidatus Kuenenia sp.
CGCCCTCATAGCCGCCAGACATACCGCCCCCGCCACCAGATCCGCCACCAGCAGAGCGAGACTTGATCTCGACACGAACAATTTCAACAGGGAAATCGGAATTAGTAAGTTTCGCCAGCAAGTCCGGCAAACGTTCATCGCGAATCAGAACGTCCAGGAGAAATGCACGCGTCTTGTAGCCTTGATCTTTTTCCGCATCATCGACGTAGCGAACTTCTTTCTTTGCGCCAGCGCCAGCGGCAGCGCCCGCACCAGAGCCTTTAGGGCTGCCCATTGCACCCATCGATCCCATTTCTCCCATCATTGTGTCACCGCCGCCGAATCCTCCCGCGCCTGCCACAGCACCGAATTCTTCAATCAGCACATCGCCACCGCTATTTCCTTCAAAGGTTGATCCTGGATGTGAATGCCCTGCCGCCCCACCGCCACCCGCACCGGACATCCCGCCACCACCCATCCCAAGGCTGCCCATCTCGCCGGTGCCCATCTCGCCTCCGCCCATTCCTCCGCCCATTCCTCCGCCCTTGGCACCTGGCTTTGTCTTGCGGTCTCCTCCGCGCAACGTCAGTTGCTTGATTTCGGGTACCTGGGATTCTGTGATTCGTGTGGCAGAATCGTTGGTTTTCGCAATGGAAGTCAAGAGTGCCTTGAGCAACCAGATGTCTTCCTGATTTGACCAGATTTCGTTGGACGACGGATAATCAATCTGCCACTTGGTGTATGGCTGCCGAGTGATCCGATTGGCGTCAACCAGCACAAGTCCCTCACCAGTGTCGAGCTGAAAAGGCTGCACAATTTTCAGCAGATCTTCGATTTGCTTCTGATAAATTGACACCCAGCGTTCGCGCGTTTCCTTCGAATTGACATCCGCAAAGTAGCCAATCTTCTGCATTTCACTGCGAATCTGTTCAGGCCATTCCCGTGCTGCCTGCTGGCGCTTCCACAGTTGAAGTGAAGCAGTTTTGTACGCTGCGGAATCCAATTCATTTTCTTTCTTGCCGCCTGCGACCCAAGCTTCATTTGGGTCTGACTTACCCTTGTCCGCACTACTGAATGACTCATCAACCGATTTTCTTCGGAGGTCGGTCTTCGCGGCAAGATCGCCGCTGGCATTCCACCACCCCACGAGGACGAAGAGCAGTGCCAGTCCAAAACAGATCCAATATCGTTGCTTCAAAATTGGTTGAAGTTTTTCCATGACTCAAAACTCCCCACGAACTGTCTTACAGGATTTATTCTACTCAAACCGGGCAAACCGGATGGCTGTCACTATTTCTTTTTTGCCGCATCCGCATCTTCGGCGACCGGCGGGCGTGGATCAACATCTTTGCGACCCTTTTCCAATGTCGGAAGCCATACGAACTGAACCACGAAATCCGTGCGATCAATCACCTCAACCTTTAGCTTTTGCTGCTCTGCCAGCAAAGGGCCGCTGAGTCCAATCTGGCCTGCGCCGCCAGCACCACCGCCAGACATCCCAGGGTATCCGCCAGCACCGCCGCCACGCATCCCAGCACCGCCGCCAGGCATCCCAGCGACTCCGCCAGGCATACCGAGAGATCCGTCAGCACCACCGCTGCCGGGCATCCCAAGAGATCCACTTCCAGACCCAGGCATTGCACCTTTGCCACTGCCGTACATTCCGGCGCCCGTACCAGCCCCTTCTCCTCCACCCATATAGCCACTCATACCCTCATCACCACCCATCATTCCGCCACCCATCATTCCGCTGGCGCCACCCATCATTCCGCCTGGCCCTCCAGTCAACATCGCTCCCGCACGTTGATTTGGATCATATGCAGTCTTCGTCGTTATCGAAAACGCAAGAATTGGATGAGAGATTCCAATCTTCCCTACGGGTACAGTCACACCACCGGAATTCAATTCCCACTGCCGAAGATTTTTTACCAGCGTGTTGTCCAGATACAACCGCCCTCGCATCGCGAATTCGGCCTTCTCATTGTTGTGCAGATGAAATCCTTTCAGTGTGACAATATATCCCTCCTTCTTTTCCGGTGCCGTGCGATCGCGAGGCTCAAAGTCGCCAAGCCGGGATTCTGGTTTGGCATCAGCAAACTTCTTGTGCCATTCCGAAACATCGGCCACCCTCATCGTGGTGAAAGACTGAATCCGCACTTTGTTCTGCAGCGTAATGTCTGAAACATCCAGTTCCACACCTTCGTCACGAGGCATACACTCATTGACCGCTTTGAAAAGCTCCATCCAGATTGCACGCTTCTCAAGAGGTGCAACCAGGCGATCAATTTTTTCAAGAACCATCTTGTGCTCGCCTTCCGTCGCCCCGAACGCCGTCTTCTGATTGCCAATCTCCGATTGCACACTCGCCACAAATTTCTGTTGTTCGTCCCATTTGCTTTCGCCGTAAGACCCCAACACTGAAGCACTGCCCATCGTGCTCACACCCATCGCCAGCAGCAACCCTGCCGCGGCCGCAATTGCCCACGGCTTCTTACTGCGGACCTTACGATCCATCGCAATCTCAGGCGGCAGCAGCGTTGTACGAATTCGAGTCTTGCCGATCGCCTGCAGAGCCAGTCCGTAAGGCACAGCAAACGTCATCATGTTGTCGATAAACAGTGGATCGGTGAGCACCGAATCGCCCGTGACGCCTTCCAGACTTTCCAGCCGCTCCACCTCATATTGCAGATTCTGCTGCAGGAACTTCTGGAGACCTGCGAGTCGGAAACCGTTGCCGACGCCAATGATTTTACGAATTTTTGCAGACCGGTTCACACTTCCAAAATAACCGATCGACCGTTGAATTTCTGAGACGTAATCATTGAACACCGGCCTCATCGCCTGGAATACGGCCTTTGGATCTGGTGCCTTAGTCGCGTTGCACTTCAGATGTTCCGCCTTGGCAAACGTGAGTTTCATTTCACGAGTCAGAGCTCGAGTGAAATGGTTGCCGCCGATCGGAACGTTACGAATCCAGATACTGCGCCCGTTCGATACGAGCAGCGTCGTGTTATCAGCTCCCATGTCCAGAATGACGTAGTAGTCTTCTGCGGCAGGTGGTTCCGGTGTCTCCGCCGTCTTGCGGAAACCCAGGACGTCATACGACAGATAATTGTAAAGCGCCAACGGGGCGATCTGGACAATCTCCACTTCTTTACTGTTGTTCGCAAATGGCTTCAGAGCGTCATAGACCAACTCTCGCTTCATCGCGAACAGCCCGACTTCTGCTTCCAGCATGAAGCCGCTCTCTTCGACGCCGCCACCGATCGGCTGATAATCCCAGATTACGTCGTTCAGATCGAACGGAATCTGCTGCCGTGCTTCGTATTTGACGATCTCAGCCACCTTGCTGGATTCCACCGGTGGCAGCTTAATGAATTTCGCCAGTGAACTTTGGCCTGGCACGCTGATCGCAATCAAATCGCCGTCAATCTTGTTCCGATCGAGAAACGTTTTCATCGCCTCGCGAATCAGTTCTTCCGGGATCGCATCAGGCTGACTAAGGATTTTTGGGTGGGGAATATAGTCAAACGCCGCCGCAATCACCCTTTCGCCGTCGTCTGAGACGCGAAGTTTCATCGCTTTCAGGCCCGCCTGACCAATGTCAATGCCCCACGCGCTGACTGGTTCCGCCATGATATGCCTCGATTTGTTTGCAGTTTAAAGTGACAGGAGTTCGACAGGAATGTGCTGTGCGGCAAACGTACCAGCAACTTTGCGGTCCCGTCAACCAATTTTGAAACACCAAACCACCGCAATCTCCGGAAAGATGCAGTTCGACCCGACTTAAGGCCGTTTTGGAACTCCCGAATCCGGATTTTCCGGTGCTCGGGTAAATGTCTGACGAGTTTTGTCGTCTTGAAGTTCCGTGAAAGTCGGAAATTTTGAACGTTCCGAGCTGAATGTCGCGAATATCATCCGTTTTTCAGTGTGCTCGTTGATCGCTGCCGTACTCCAAAGGCGGTTGTGCAACCTTTTGCGTCAGGAATGTGACTGACCCGTGTCGTTGTCAGTACCCCGCTCAAGCTCAATCCAGGTGCCTAGTGTGTTATTGTTTCCCGCGCCCGTTATATTAATGAGTTGCGTACACGTTTGACTCCTGCGCCACAGCTGGGTGCAGGGCACGACGCATCATCCCCTCCCGGCGCTCACACCGTTGATGCAGGGGATTGCCACGACTTTCCCTTCACCACGAACCTGCCATCAATGTCCGTTTCTCAAGATTTTTCTGAAATCAGCGTGCTGATTCCAGGATATTCAATCGAAGATCTGCCGACTGACCTGCCGGAAGAGGATGCCGCAAGCCTGCTCAATGCCGTCGCTTGCGCATGGCATCCGCGTTTGCTTCAACAATCCGCCAGCATTCCGCTCTTTCGCCAGGCAGAATCTCTTACCGGTTATCCTGGTCGCCGAATTGTCTTCGTTCCCGCTCCCTCAGAATCATGGATGCCGCACGAATGGCGTGCTGTTTTTCGCGAACAGGGACATATCGTATTGGCAGGTTGTTCTAAACGAGAAGAATGGTTGAACGCGATTGATGCGGCCCTGGCGGACGAAGCCGGTTCGTCGGGTGAGGCGAACAATGAAAATCCGTCAGGCACCCCAGATGTCTCAGTTTCTGTGAGTGCTGACGCATCCCGGCTCAACGGGCACTCTTCCACGACGCCCGTTCTGATCAGTCATTTTCTGGCGCTTGGGATTGTCATGCTGCAGGTGCAACTGCTCAGTCGTCGCCGACATCATTTCGTGGACGCCGACAATACCCTGCTGAGCCGAGAAGTTCGCCTGGCCGCAGACGCCTCTCTCCTCGGCGACGAAGCCACCGTCAGGGCGCATCTGATGCGTTGCTTCGAGCATCTTCGCGACACACGGGAAAAGTTCTATCCGATGAACTGTTACCTATTGGATCTCTGCATCCCGGGTGACGACGAACAGATCTCGGAAGTCTCAGATCTGATAGTCTCGGCCACACCTGCAACGCGACTTAATGTGTTCGCTACCGGCCGCGACCTTGCGACATGGATTCAGAAAGACGCATCTCTCGCTGCCCGGCTGAAGCTGGCGATCACCGATGGCACGCTGACTCTGCTCACCGGCCATGACGCAGAGATTCGCCCATCGCTTGGTTCAATGGCGGCGACCGTGACAGACATCGCACGCTGCCGGCGGACGTACACCGACATCGTCGGTTCTCCTCCCCGCCATTGGGCTCGTCGACGCTATGGCATGACCGCATCTTTTCCATCTCTGCTGACGTACTTCGGTTTTGAATCTGCGCTGCATATTGCTCTCGACGACGGACTTTATCCCGACAAAGAGCGCAGCCAGTTCGAATGGCAGGCTCCGGATGGTTCGCAGATTCCTGCCGCATCACGAATCCCGCTGGCCATCGACAGTGCCGCTGGATTTCTGCGTTTTGCTGATCGTTACAACGAAAGTATGCAGGATGATAACACTGCGGCGCTGTTTCTTGCCCGCTTACCTGTTCTAAAAACGCCATGGCTGCACGATCTCCATGTTGCTGCCAGCTACGCGCCCGTGCTTGGCGAATTTACGACGATGGATGCGTTGGTGCATCTGTGCAACGGCAGCCGTATGACGGAACGCTATCAACACGCTGAGTACCTCGCGCCCTATCTGATTCAGTCGTCCGTGCTCAATACCGAAGCCCCAGTTTCCGGCCCGGCGCGGTTGCGTCAGTTTCAGCAGCGACTGGAATCGCTCCGCACGCTGTTGGCAATGACTCGACTGGTAAAGTCGGCAGCAGACGTGGACGTCTTCAACGCGAAATTCACACAAATCGAAGGGGAACTTGCCGAACTTGAACTTCAACATGTCGATCCAGCGACGACGTTGTCGGCCAAGGACACGGCTTTGAATGCTGCATCCGCATCCATCGACACGCAACTCATGGCCATTTCTGACCAACTGGTATCGGCTCTCCGTTCACGAATTCCACAGCAATCCGCTGACATTCGAGGTCTGTTCATTACCAACTCCATTCCGTTTGGTCGTACCGTCGATGTGGCATGGCCGGATTCCTGGAAACGTCCGGCGGCTTCGAACATGATCAAGCTTGCGGAACGCACCAGCAATACGGAACGGTTGCTGGTCAGGCTGCCTCCTGGGGGATTTGCGTGGCTGGTCGAATGTGGGGCCGGTCAGAGGCCTCAGTCGCTTCTCGAACCAATTCCTCGGGAACCGCCGCTCGCCGAATCATTGACGCTGCGAAATCGGCACTTCGAGGTCACGCTCAGCGACCGTACTGGCGGCATTGCGGCTGTGACATATCATCAGCAGCGCGGGAATCGCCTGAGCCAGCAGGCGTGCTTTCGCTACGAGCGAGAACAGACGCTGCCGGACGATGGAAGCGATGAAGTTCGTAAGTCCGCATATGCCACGACCCATCTGACAGAGCACCGGATTCTGCATGCCGGCACCGTGTTTGCCGCGATCGAAACAACCGCTGAACTGCGGTCGCCCGCCGATGGCTCAACACTGGCCATCGTGCGCCAGATCACATCGATCGATCGAGCGCAACCCAGAATTCATGTGACTTTGATATTTGATCAACTTGTGGCGCGCGTCAAGGGTAACCCTTGGCTGACCTACTTTGGCTGCCGCTTCGCATGGGACAACGAAGCCGCCTCAGTGACACGCAGCGTCATGGGACATGCCGCAGGCTTTCGTGCAGAACGCTTTGAATCGCCGGACTACGTTGAAGTCAGCGATCCGGACCATCGCGTCGTCATCGCAACGCACGGTCGTCCTTATCATCGCCGATCCGGGCCGCGAATGATTGACAGTCTCCTGATTGTCGAAGGGGAGCCAACTCGGGAATTTCAATTTACAATCGATTTTGATCAATCGTTTCCGCTCCGCACGGCAGTCGATGCTATGACGCCGGTGATTGTGACTCAAACGACCGGAACCGCACCGTTGTCAATGGCGAGTAGTTGGATACTCGGACTTTCGGCTCGCAATGTGGAATTGGTACATACAGCCGTGCGCCCGGCAACAGAGGATTCCAGCGAAGAGTTGTCGCTGCTGCTGACCGAAACTGAAGGGGCGTCAGCAAAGTGTCTGATCCGTACAGCCAGTCGACCATCGACAGCGTTCGTGGTGAATGCTGACCGTTCTGAAAAAACAGTTGCCGAAATTACTGATCAGGGAATTGTCGTGCAATTGAATGCGTATCAAATCAAAGAAGTGCTGCTCGTCCTCCAGGGTAATAGCGAACATGATCATCACGATTGACGGGCCAGCGGGCTCAGGAAAGAGCACCGTAGCGCGGCTGCTCGCTGAGCGGCTGCACATTCGTTTCCTTGACACCGGAGCGATGTATCGTGCCGTTGCCCTGGCTGTCCTGAATGCATCGACGGATGAAAACGATCTTGCAGCAGTCGCTCAGATCGCTCGTGGCGTTACGATTTCGTTCGACAACGATCGCCTGTTGCTGAATGAACAGGATGTGACGTCGCAAATCCGCTCGCCTCAAGTCACCGCGATCTCGTCCATCGTGGCCGCAAACCCGGACGTCCGTGAACGGCTGGTTGAACTGCAGCGTGAAATCGGGAAGCG
>JAYSPO010001301.1:0-2370 GCA_043722015.1 Candidatus Kuenenia sp.
GCCGGACCAAGCGGAGCGCCGTTCCGGCAGGTCGGCAAATGCCGGAACTACGCTCCGCTTGGTCCGGCCTACCCCAAAATTGAGTCTTTATGTGGAACCTGTCTCCCGGTATATGCCACACCCGTCACTGCATTATTTTGGAACTGCAGCATCGGACTTTGCAGTCTCATCCGGGTTCCGCAGGTGCCATGCGACGAGCCAGTCTTCGGACTTTCGTTCAAACCCGTATTCGGCCACCATCCGCTTTTCCATGTCGGCAAAATGTCCAGCGCCGTAGAAAATCCCGACCTTCTTTTTACCCTTCTGCAACTCGCGAACCATGACTTCAAAACACTTCTTATTGCGTTCCGTGATGATCGTGGATGAGCCGTCAAATCCCTCGAATGCGTCGCCTTCACCCGCCTTTGCCAACTGCACGGCGGCGATCCGTCGGACTCGATACAGTCGGTCTGACGTCAGCATCGACAACATCATGTCCAGATTCATCGCGAGTGGATTGCTTTCCTGCTGGCTTGCAACCGACTTACCCATTTCTTTCAGGAACATGCCGGAAAACGACTCACCGCGTTTTGTCATGGACGCTTCAAATTCTTCTGCCGTCATATCGGCATGTACAAAATTGTCCGCGCTGTAATCCACGCCCGTGAGCTGAAACTCCATTCCCAGAGCATCCTTCATTCCCAACTGCAGCACAGAGATCGCGGCCAGACCGACTTTGGCTTCTGTCCATTCGACTTCGTCATTCAGGCCCTTGCGGCGCGAACCGTCTCCACCGCCGGGTCGGAGATCACGCTTGACCGCTTCTTCCGGCATCACGGCTTCAAAAAGCAGGACGTCGTATGTCTCAAAGAGCTTGTTGAGCTGCTGGTAATAGTCTGGTTCACCGAGATGGATCGCACCGATCAAATCAACAGTTGCGTCCGGAAACTTCTTTGAATCCGCAAAATGAATCACCGACGTCTCAAGTGCCACCGCCAGCTTGCGCTCGTTCTTGCGAATCCGGACGTATTCCTGTTCCGGAATTTCGCTTTGCTTCTCATCCGTTTGCTGATCATCGGAAGCACCGTCCCCCCTTACTGCGGCGGTGTTTGGCTTTACACCGTCTTCATTGCCAATCAACTGCGACGCTGATAGCGCCGCAACGCCGCCTGCCAGAAGTAAAATCGCGGCGAACGGCAACCACTGACTCACGGAACAGCAGCGAACATCGGAATCCGCCGAATCGTGGATTGGTAATAATGGTGAATTCATATCTTGGACTCATTTCGGAGGATTGAACAGACGGCTGACAATCATACAACCAAGTCAGAAAACAAACGTCTCGTCATGGGGTTGGTGGGATCAGAGGCGTTTGTTTGTCGGATGCAGGTTAAAGCCTGCGATACAATATACTCCGCGCGGGTCTGGGTGAGACATTCTCTCGGAGCCGAATTCGTGAGAATTCGGGTTGAATCACGGCGCCGCTCCGAATTCTGACGAATCCGGCTCCACGTCATTGTCTCCCGCGCGCGTTCTATTGTACCAAGCGAAATCCTGTTTGCGAAGAATAACCTCGAATTCCTGCACGGCTATTGCCCCCTGCTCCTTGTTTTCCCGCCATTGGAGGCTGCGTCGGTGGAAGAATGAATGGTCGGTTCAGTTCTAGCCGACCAGTCGCCGCTCCCCGAACACAAGGTCGATGGAGGCGGTACAAACAAGGAACTAGTCTATCGAAAAATGGTCTCATCAAATGTCTTCGTCGCAAGAACAATGTTTGCCCGCAACAAAGTGAAGCTACGATCCGGATTCTCCAAAAGTTCCGGAATTCTTAATTGGCACGACAACGTGTGTCGTGGTGCCATGAGTAGACTTCACTCGAATACTTAATGAGTCACATATGGAACACCCTGATGGAGCCATCAACCCGACCACCGCTGCGTCGGTTTCTAGCAATCGAACGATCCGTTCGAAGCGGAGCCTATCCGAATTCTGAATCGCTGGCGGAAGAATTGGAAGTGGATTCAAGAACAGTGCAGCGAGATATCGCGTTTTTGAAGGACCAGCTTGGAGCACCTCTGGAATTCTGCCGGAAACGCAACGGCTACCACTTGAGCGATCTCTCATGGACGCTGCCCGCGTTTCAACTCACCGAAGGCGAACTTGTCAGTGTTTTCCTGGCGGAGCGGCTCATGAGGCAGTATCGCGGCACGCCATTTGAAACCGATTTGGCACGAGCGTTTGATCGAATCACGCGCATGCTGCCTGAAGAAATCACAGTCAGTCTTGCTGCAGCTGCAGAAACACTCTCCGTAACGCCGTGCGTTTTGACAACGCAGGATGTGGAAACATTTCATACCCTGACAAATGCGATTCAGCAGTCTCGACAACTGC
>JAYSPO010001302.1:0-8285 GCA_043722015.1 Candidatus Kuenenia sp.
TGTTTCCTGTCTTCCCACGCCGATTGACAAAAATGCCGTGTTGGAAAGGTAAAGCGGCGACAAGTCGCCGCACTCCATATGGCTGTCGCTTGCATCAGGCTTAGCTTCTGACTTCGAAGCACTTTTGGGCTCTTCGGATCTCTTCTTCCCCTTCCCATCGCGTGGCGGTGGACCATCACCGCGAGATGGAGGCGGATCGTTGGGTGGCCCTGGTCGATGACCACCTTGTCAGACATGTAGATGACGTATGTGGTTTCCGCGAGTCCGAGGCGGTCGATCGCTTCCATCACTTTGCCGACCCCCGTGTCGAGATCTTCTGTGATGGCGGCTGTGGCGGCCTGCTTTGAGTTGTCTCCGCGAGTCAGCTTTTCGTACTTTGCCATCGTAGCCTTGTTGGCATTTTCCGCTGCGTGAAGAGCGTTCCATGAAAGCTGGATGAAGAACGGCTGCCCCGACTTCCTGCTTTTCTCCATGAACGCTGCCGCTCGGTCAGCCATGCCAAAGATATCGACAGGATTCGGATCGACAAACTTGTACGCGTTTTCGTTGCCGGTATCTCCGTCGCTTTCATCGTATCCATGTCTCGCGGGTCCGCCTCCGCCAATGTGCCATTTGCCATAATGAGCCGTCGCGTAGCCGGCGACACGCAGTAATTCAGCAATAGTCGTTTCGTTGTCGGCAATGTTCCTGATCAGCCGAGGTTCGATCATTTTGTGTCCCGCTGCGGCGGGAGCTGCTTTGGTCCAGTGCAGTTGTGTGGGACTCTTGCCGGTTTGCAGACTAATACGAGTTGGTGAACACACCGACGCCGGTGCATAACCTGCGGAGAACCGCATTCCCTGAGCCGCCAGTTTTTCCAGATTCGGCGTGTGGAATATCTCACCCTTCGAGGCGGCCACATCGGGATGCATGGCCACTGACAGCCCCCCCCAGCCCTGATCGTCAGACAGCATGAACACGATATTGGGACGTTCGGCGGCGTGCGTGATCGTGGCCACCAGGATGATGAGAAAGATGCAGATTGGTTTCAAGACAGTCTTCCACAAGTGAGATTTGTTTGCCCCGAGTCTGCAACGAGGACCTATTTCGTAGCCGAATTCGGAGCTCCACTCGCTTCGGTCCTCGTCTCTTCCGATGCCGCACGGCCACGAGAAGTCGCGTTGCTGACTCAGCGTTGCCTGAGTCCTCCAAGGGAAGCAACGGCACATTTTACGCCAGATGAAGTCGATCCAGACCGTCATGAATATCATCCAGCGGCGTTTTGGAAGGTGGCCCATGCCACAAACGATCGCTCCGAAAATCGCCCCCTCTATACTTCGCACGGGAATGACGCAGCGCCCGGCGAGCGGGGGACGTGAGTCCACTGATTTCTGCGGCAAGCGGTCAATCAGGGGATTGACATCCCCCGCTCGCCGAAGGAATCGATCAATTTCAACCACGAGCAGTATGCTTATCCACAGTGTCGGAGTTATGACAGGAATTTCCTCTGCAGGACGGATCCGGGGACCCGTCCTGTGCGAGAAGGCTCCATTTCACCCTGAAATCACCCAATTATGGATTTGCGTTTTCCGCGTCGGTCCATGTGTCGGTGCGGAATGGTGACGCAGGCAGATCAGCACCGTTGTTGAGATTGGGCTCTGCCAATTGGTGCCAGCCGAAGCGTACGGCTGCTGGCTTGGTGACTCCTTCAGCGGTTACGACGACGGTGTCACCCTGGATCTTCGCAGTGGCCTTGACGAACTTCTTGTCTTCGCCGGCAATCGACCACCACGACAATTCCTTGCCATCGCGGGACTTCAGACCGGCCGCATGATCAAATGTGATGATCGCCTTGCTGCCGTCCGCTTTCATCGACTTGTACAGCGGGCCCGAGTAGACCAGATCCGCCTTACCATAAGTATTCGCCAGTGCCCACAGCGACAATCGACGGCCGACTTCCTGCTTATTCGGCGGGTGAATGTCGTTGAGTGTGGTGATGTCCGTCAATACGGCCATCCCTGTGTTCTTTACCGCGAGAGTTGCCGATTGCGCTTCCCAGATTCCAGCCAGACGAGTCGGATCACCGCCGTAGTTGTATGGAGCCAGTTGTGCAAACAGGAAGGGGAAATCCCGGTTGCCTTCCTGATTCCAGACGGAACGCCAGCCTTCAATCAGACCTCGCTTGAGCTCATAATAATGCATTCCCTGTCCGTTGTTGGACTCGCCCTGGTACCACAGGAACCCACGAATGCCGAACGGGACAATCGGATGAATCATCCCGTTATAGAGGCCCGTATGCTGGAAGTTATTGTTGAGCGGATGGCCGGGAAGATTCGCTGGAACTACAGGCAAGGCATCGCCGGGCTTTGCGGCCTCGACGGCATGGTCGTAAACCTTGATCGCGTCTGCGTAGTGAGCAAGACTGTCGGCATATCCATTCAGCATTCCCAGCCATTCTTTTTTCTCACCGTCCAGTTCGGGGATCGCCGTGTATCCCTGTGGCGGAATCCAGGGTTGTATGCGAGTCCCGCCCCAGGCAGTCGTGATCAGACCAACGGGCATGTCCAACTGCTGATGGATCTCGCGACCAAAGAAGTAGAGCACCGCTGAAGACCCCGCGACAGTCTCCGGTGAGCACTCAACCCACTGTGCTGCAACATGCTCAGACGGCGTGCCCGACGGAATCAGCGGAATTATGAAGAGACGAATCTTTGGAAAGTTCGCACTCGCGATTTCCTGCTGACCGTTGATCGACTGGGCGACATTCCACTGCATATTGGACTGGCCTGAGCCAGCCCAGACTTCCCCGATCAGGATATTGGAGACCTTGATCTCATTCTTGCCTTTCACCGTCATCTCATGCGGACCGCCAGCGGTTTTGATGGCGGGAAGCGTGACTTTCCACTTGCCAGCACCGTCTGCTGTGTTTTTGACGGTGGAGTCACCAAGCGTGACGGTGACCTCTTCGCCAGGATCAGCCCAGCCCCAGATCGGAAGTGGAATGTCCTTCTGCAGGACCATGTTGTTGCTGATCACTTCCGGCAACCGAACATCGGCCTGCACGGTTGGGACACCTGCGAGCAATGCTCCCAATGCCACGATCAGACACCTTCGAACGTTCTTCATACTCTGTTACTCCTGAGAATTTCTGTCTTGAATGCAAATGACAACTCATCAACAGCCGTTCCATGTCACGGGCTGAACGATCAGTTGTCACTACGATGGATCAGCCCAAAAAAGGTAATTCCGGGTCGCGATGATGACACCTGCCACTCGCCTCCGCAAGGGTCTGCGAAAAAGAGATTCGACGTCAATTGCCCTGTCATCGAAGATCCACGATCGCGCCCAGCCTGCTGGCCCTTTGGTTAAGGCATCACGGTTGGCCACTTTGTGATGATGGGCAAGTCGTAGGGTGTGACAAGCAACGCGCAGGCACACCTCTGTCACCGGTCTGGTGTGCCTGCGCTGCCGCTTGTCACACCCTACAAATTCACAAATTGGCCAGCCGTGGTAATGACATACTTGCGGGTACTGCTGCGAGGACAGGGACGATACAATTCAGATGCCGCACTCACAATGAGGTGCAGTCACTGATGCCAGCATGTTTTGCGGTATCGTTTGAATTCTGTTCGCAATGGCGGAAGCCCTGAATGAAATTGAGCATTCAAAACACAGCGCGCAGTTTCACGGGGATTTTTCTGATTGCTGCGATTGCGGTTCTCACTTGGTCGTCGGCACGTGCGGATGATTTCACATTTGAACGCGATATCCGTCCGATTCTCAGAGCCCACTGCTTTGATTGTCATGGGGCCACCGAGGAGCCTAAGGGTGGCCTCGACCTGCGGCAGGTTCACAGAATGCAGAAGGGCGGCGAATCCGGAGCGGCGATCGTTCCTGGCAACAGCGAAGAGAGTCTGATGCTGGCACGTGTCCGTTCGGGAGAAATGCCACCCGGCGAAACAAAGCTGACTCCAAAGGAGATAGATACGCTCACACAGTGGATCGCGGGTGGAGCCAAAACCGCTCGGCCGGAACCTGACACTATTCCTCCGGGACTTGGAATCACACCGGAAGAACGAGCGTTCTGGTCGTTTCAACCGATTCACCGGCCAGCCGAACCCGCTGTTCGCGATGACGTCCGTGGCCGCATTCGCAATCCGATCGATGCGTTTCTTCTCGCTCGCATGCCGGAGGGCCTGACGTTTGCTGATGACGCCGATCGGCATACGCTGATTCTGCGAGCCCACTTTGATTTGACGGGATTGCCTCCTTCGGCCGAGCAGCTTCAGCAATGGATCAACGATTCATCGGAAGACTGGTATCCCCGGCTGATTGATTCACTGCTCGCTTCTCCAAACTATGGCGAACGCTGGGCGAGGCACTGGCTGGATGTGGCTGGCTACGCAGATTCCGATGGCTACACCGTCAGCGATCCCGAACGACCCTGGGCATGGAAGTATCGCGATTACGTCATTCGCGCCTTCAATGCCGACAAGCCATTTGACCGATTCATTACCGAACAGCTGGCAGGTGATGAACTGACCGGTCCTCAGCAGGGCGATCTCACCGCCGAACAAATTGAACTACTTTCTGCCACCGGCTTCCTTCGCATGGCGGCCGACGGAACAGGCAGCGGCGAAGACAATCCGACAGGCCGCAATCAGATGATCGGCGACACGCTGAAAATTGTCAGCACGTCACTGCTGGGACTCAGCGTCGGTTGTGCTCAGTGCCATGACCATCGCTATGACCCGATACCACAAACTGATTACTACGCCCTCCGAGCCATCTTTGCCCCGGCGATGGACTGGCAGAACTGGCGAGTTCCCTCGCAGCGCATGGTGTCCCTGTACACGGAAGCCGATCGACAGAAAGCCGCTGAAGCCGGCGCAGAAGCGGGTGCGATCAGCACGGAACGTGGCGCAAAACAGGCAGAATACATGGCACAGGCTCTGGCAAAGGAGCTGCAGAAATATGAAGAGCCACTGCGTGCTTCGCTGAAAGAAGCGTACGAAACCGAAGCCGGAAAACGCACGCCCGAACAAACTGATCTGCTCGCAAAAAATCCGAGCGTCAACATTTCTCCGGGCGTGTTGTATCAGTACCTGCCGGAAGCGGCGGAGGATCTTAAGAAGTTTGACGCAAGGATCGCCGAGGCCAACGGAAAACGGCCTCCGGAAGAGTTCCTGGCTGTGCTGACAGAACCCGCCGGGCATCTACCGGAAACGCACTTGTTCCATCGGGGAGAGTTTCAGCAACCTCTGGCCGTTGTTCCGCCCGCCGCATTGACCGTGGCCTGTTCGGAAGACGCCCGCGTGGAATTCCCGATTGATGATCCCTCATTGCCAACGTCAGGACGTCGTCTGGCATTCGCAAAGTGGTTGACGAGTCGTGACAACCCGCTCGTGGCACGAGTCATCGTGAACAGGATCTGGTTGCATCACTTCGGCAAAGGTCTGGTCCCCACGCCCGCGGACTTCGGTCGACTCGGCGTCCCGCCGACGCATCCGGAACTGCTCGACTGGCTGGCGGATGAATTCATGCAGAACGGCTGGAGCGTCAAACATCTGCAACGCATCATTCTTTCATCTTCGGCATGGCGTCAGTCGTCTCATCGCGTCGCCATGCATCATCTGCTGGATCCTGACAACCAGTTCTATTCGCGTCAGTCGATCACTCGTCTGGATGCAGAACTCGTGCGCGACCGCATGTTGTCCACAACGGGGCGACTAAACCCGCAACAGTTTGGTGCTCCGGCTCCCATCTCAGAAGACGACGCGGGCCAGGTCGTGATCGATGACAACGAGACTCGCCGCAGCATGTACATCAAAGTGCGGCGATCACAGCCGGTCGCCATGCTGCAGTCCTTTGACGCTCCGGTCATGGAAGTGAATTGCGAGCGTCGTCCGGTTTCCACGGTGGCCACACAGGCTCTGATGCTGATGAATTCCGGCTCCATTCTGAATCATGCGGCGAAACTGGCGGAACGATGTCGGTCGGAAGCCACTCCGATTCCGGATGATCAGCTGGCCAGCCTGCCGACTCTTCCCGCACCGCCGCACGAATCGTGGCAGTATGGCTACGGTGCATTCAATGAAACGACAAAACAAGCCGAATCATTTACGCCGTTGACACACTTCACCGGTTCGCAGTGGCAGGCCGGTGCGACTTTGCCGGACCCCACACTTGGCTTTGTCCTTCTGCATGCGGCCGGTGGCCATCCGGATCAGTCAGGCCGGGCCGTGATTCGACGATGGGTGGCTCCGAAATCCGGAATGCTGACTATTTCCGGGTCATTGCAGCACGGCAGCCCGAACGGCGATGGTGTTCGCGCCCGCGTAGTCAGCAGCCGAGCGGCTTTGCAGGGAAACGGTTTACTGGGTGAATGGACATGCTTCAACTCAAAGGTCGACTGTCCGGTCCCGGCCACCCCCGTAGAAGTCGGCGACACGATCGATCTGATTGTGGACTGCCTTGCCGAAATTACTTCGGATTCCTTTGAGTGGCCGGCGATCATCAGCCTGACGACGACGGATGGCACAGTCCAGTTGTTTGACTCGACCACCGGATTCCACGGCCCACCGGAGGTTCGCGGGCTCACTGTCGGGCAGGTCACAGGAGCCTGGCAGCTGGCGTATTGCCGAAATCCCGAACCCGACGAACTTGCGACTTCCATGGCCTTCCTTGCCGACCAGATCGGATACCTTCAAACCCACCGCGACCGCATCCCTGCCGGTCTCACAGAATCCCAGCAAGCCCTGACAGACCTCTGTCAGGTGTTGTTGACATCGAATGAGTTCTTGTATGTGAAGTAGATATTTCAGAATCACAGTTCGCTTCGCAGAGTCAACTGGTTTAACCCGACGCCAACGGCGAGGAAGTTGTCGTGCGCCTCGCCGTTGGCATCGGGTTAAACATCTGAACGCATCGCTGAATCATGCATGCAAGATCGTACAGACCATACGCCCGCCATTCTTCATCTCCCCTTCCTCACAAATCCCCGACATATGCACATACAACTCCCATTCTCCCGTCGATCATTCCTTGAGCACAACGCCATGGGCATTGGGGCCGTCGCGCTGGCCTGGCTGATGCAGCAGGAAACTGCCCGAGCCGTGCCGCCATTGATCAAGCAGAAACCGGTGACGGATCTGAAGCCACGAGCACCGCAGGTTCAGCCTCAGGCCAGAGCCATGATTTCGCTGTTCCAGCATGGTGGCCCGTCGCACATGGATCTCACCGACCCCAAGCCGGAACTGACAAAGTTCTCCGGGACGGATTATCCGGGAGAAGTGCAGTTCAGTTTCGTGAATCAGGCCAGCAAGAAACTCCTGGGCAGTCCGTTTCAGTTTCGCAAACACGGCGAATGCGGGACAGAGATTTCGGAGCTGCTGCCCCACACTGCGGACATCGTCGATGATATGTGCCTGATCCGCAGTATGCACACCGGGGCCAATGGTCATGAAGTGTCGATCCGCTACTTTCACGGTGGCATTCCGGGAGTTCTCGGTCGCCCGCATTTTGCGTCGTGGCTGCTCTACGGACTGGGATCGGAAACTCAGGATCTGCCGGCCTATATGGTGCTGACCGATCCGGGAGGGCAACCAGTGGACGGAGTGAACAACTGGTCGAACGGGTTTATGCCACCGTTGTTCCAGGGAACCGTTCTTCGTCCCAAAGAGCCGCGCATTCTCAACCTTGCTGCGCCATCCCATCTGCAGGGCACGCTGCAGCAGCAGAATCTGGCGTTCCTTCAAAAACTGAATTCACGGCATCTGGAACAAAGCGGTGGCGACGCAGATCTGGAAGCCCGTATTGCCAGCTACGAACTCGCCGCCAGAATGCAGACATCCGCGACGGAGGCGCTGGACATCAGTCAGGAAACTCAGGCCACTCAGAATCTTTACGGGCTGGACAACGATGCGACGCGGGAATACGGGACTCGGTGTCTGATCGCCCGGCGACTTGTCGAGCGCGGTGTGCGGTTCGTGCAGTTGTTCCTTGGCGGTCAGCCCTGGGACAATCACGGCAGCATTCGCACGGCACTGCCGGCGGTGTGTCAACGCGTTGACAAGCCGGCTGCAGCGCTTGTGGGCGATCTCAAACAGCGCGGCCTGCTGGATTCCACGAT
Organism: Candidatus Kuenenia sp.; assembly: GCA_043722015.1. Taxonomy (GTDB): domain Bacteria; phylum Planctomycetota; class Planctomycetia; order Planctomycetales; family Planctomycetaceae; genus SXXK01. Next base: position 8,111 of record JAYSPO010001302.1, read on the forward strand.
CGTACACTGGGGCGGCGAAATCGGACGACTCCCGGTGACTCAGGTCATGGGCGACCCGGCCGCCGCAGGACGCGACCACAACGGCCAGGGCTTCAGCATCTGGCTCGCCGGCGGTGGCATCAAAGGCGGCATGGCCTACGGCAGCACCGACGAATTCGGCCACCGCGCTGTCGAG
>JAYSPO010001303.1:0-4527 GCA_043722015.1 Candidatus Kuenenia sp.
GCCGGACCAAGCGCAGCGCTGTTCCGGCAATTCCCAGACACCTGCCGGAACTGCGCTGCGCTTGGTCCGGCCTACAGATAACCCCCCAATTCGTTGTCCTGACAAAGCACTCGTCCTTACTGCTCTGCGGGCAATGGCCGATCGGTTCCCGATGTATTCTCAAGCGACACAGCCGTTGTGATTTCCGGCAGGAGAGGTTTATGGCGGTAGTAGACTTCCAGCGTCAGGGTCGCAAGGCAGGTGGTGAGGAGGCGACCGCCTGACAGGCTGTAATCGGATCGATCACGCGGAATCCAGCTGCCTTTTCCGGGACCGTCAGTTTCCTGTCGGGAAATTAATTCATCCCGCATGCGACTGTTCCAGCGTTCCCATTCCGGGCCGCCCCAGTTCTTCAGAACTTGAGTGGCAAAGTAGTTGGTGTAGTAGTTTTCCGTCGAAGTGCTCTTGTCAATCAACGCGATACCGGCACGCAGATCGCCATCATTGCGGCCCCAGCCGAGATACATTCGACTCAGCAGCGACATTGACGTGACGGACATGGCATACGTTTTCTTTTCGACTTCGTAACCGTATCGACCTGCGCCATCGACCGAGACGCTGTCCAGATAGAATGAAATGCCTTTCCATGTCGCATCCGGAATTTTGATGCCGGCTTTTTCCGCCGCTTTGAGTGCCATCACCTGAATGGCAGTGGCAGACGTGGAGCCGGGTTGTTGCGGATTGTATCGCCAACCGCCGCCACGCGGATCCTGTGACCTGATGAGGAACGAGACAGCTCCTTCTGCCGCCGGTTTCAGTTTGCGATCCTTCGTCATTCCATACGCTTCACAAAGTGCCAATGTCGCCGCACCGTGAACGTAATAGGCATAGTTTGGATCCGTATCGTCGTCTGCTTTGTTCACAACGCCGCGCAGGTCGTAACCAGCGGGAGCTACCACGCCGATGCTGGTCAGGAACGCGAGTCCGGCCTGCACCTGTTTCTGGTATTGTCCTTCTTTATGGGTTTGTCCGGCAGCCAGAAACGGAAGTAACGCATAGGCCGTGCCTCCGATCGGATTGTTGACCGAGCCTTTGTGAGTGGACGGTCCGACGTCAATAAAATCCCATGTTCCGTTGACTCGCTGCCGCGCGGCCAGCCATTCAAGTGCGAAACCAACCGCAGATTCACTGGCGGCTGAACCACCGAATTTCTCCAGCAGCACCTTGCGACCAGCTGCACTGCGATTGTCGATCGCTCCTAGGTCAGTGCCTGACGTTGAATCTGGCGAAGACGGTGCTGTTCCCTCGGGAGTTTCGGGAAGTGAAGCATCGGCCAGTTCGACTGTCGGCATGGGCTCAGGCATCGGCTCGGGTTCAGGAACGGGCTCAGGTTCCGGTTCCGGTTCCGGTTCTTCAATCATCTCTTCTGCCGGTTGCTCCAGTTGTTCGCCTGTTTGTTCTGCTGGTGGTTCAATCGGAATAGATTCTTCCACTGCTTGTATCGTGTCGGAGAAACTGGCGATCATTGGCGGCATCGGAATGTCTTCAAAGAATTCCATTTGCCTCAATGCAAGTGCGAATAGGACCAGTCCGGTGAGCACAAAACTAATCACGGCAGGTTTGCTACTGCGTTTCAATTCCAGCGTCAGTTCTTCGGTTGTCGAACGCAACTGTGGTTTGAGGTCCGATTTCTTCGCCTTGACGCGAACTTTTTCTGCAGTCTCAAGCCCGACCTGTCGCGCGCGTTCAAGAACGGATCGCACTGAAACCGGACGTTTTTTTTTCCTGCGAGGTGCGAGAGTGGCCGCAGCAGGTGATGTCTTGTCCGATGCTTTGTCGCCTTGTGACAAAGGCATGGGATTGGTTGTCGCGTTCGGATCTGGAGATGCATTCGTGGTAACGGGGTCTGCTCCGATTTCCGCGGCCGTGAATCTGGCGGCCGGAGAATAAAATGCCGGTCCGGTCGGTGCAGGATCAGGAACCTCAGAAAATGGGCTCGCGGGACTTGCCGCAGATGCAGCCTGATACGTCACCGCAGCCGCAATTGTCGATACGGCAGTGGACATTGTCGCGGCGATGGGAGCGGCAGGAATTCCGGTGTGCGCTTCGCGCTCCAGTTGGTGAACTGATTGAAATGCGAGCGATGCGTTTCCGGACGACGCCTGCTCCGCCAGTGCCGAAAATCGCTGCGACAATGAGAGGTACTGCTGCGAAAGTGAAGCGTGATGCACGGACGCCGAAATGGCTTCCTGCACGCGCTTCCTGAGAAACTCCGTAAACTGTTCCGGAGTCTGCGGATTGGGCTGGATGTCGGACGATGGATTCATGCACGTAGGGGTTTTGTCATAAATTGGTAGCTCCCTTGTGAGATGCTGCACCTCATTCAGTTTGATAAATGCCCTTCAGTATAATGTATATTCAACCCCTAGGCAAGCGTGGCAGCGCGGAACATGGGAGATTCAGACAACCCATTGCCTGGCGACAGGCTCATTTTTTGTGCATGATACTGCAGATTGGCAGAATGGGCGTAGATGCGTCGTTCGCGACTTGTCCGGTTGTTGCGAGTTGTTCCTGAAAACGCAGCGAAACACAGGCGGCGAGCGGTCTGTCGATTTAGTGATTCAAGTAGGGTGTGTGCAGCGTGAGCGGAACGCACCAGTTCCTGACGCTTTTCAAAAATGGTACGTTGCGATGCGTTCCGCTGCACGCCCCCTACGACAAAATCGACAGCCGGCTGGTGCCGCGCTGCTCAATTATTAAGATTTCCGCATGACGACGATACAGCTTTCATCCGGTTCTTTTCTGCAGATGCTGGCACTGAGCGGTTTGCTGAGTGACGAGCAGATGACGATCGTTCGAAAGCAATTTTCATCCACCGGTGGCGTCCCTGCCGATGTGTCCACTCAGGAAATCATGATCTGGCTGTTGAAGCGAAAACTGATCACCCCGTGGCATGCGGAGAAACTGATTCAGGGACGGTTTCGTGGATTCTTTCTTGGTGAATATAAACTCCTCAACCGCGTTGCACGGGGAGGAATGAGCACCATCTACGCCGCCGAAGCCAAACAGTCCGGCGAAATTCACGCACTGAAAGTTCTGCCATTATCAAAGACCGGCAAAGCATCCTACCTGCAGCGATTTCAGCGCGAAGCAACAGTCACGCAGCGGTTGAATCATCCGAACATCGTGCGCGTGTTTGGAATCTTTTCCGGAACAGACGGGCAGGCGGAAGTTCATTTCATGGCGATGGAGCTGCTGCAGGGCCGCGATCTGTTCGAAATCGTCAACGCCGACGGTCCCATGGCCTGTCGCAAGGCGGTCGAGTTTATCCGGCAGGCGGCGCTGGGGCTTGAGTACGCTCACAACGCAGGGCTCGTGCATCGCGATATCAAGCCTGGTAATCTCTTCCTTTCGAACGATCAGACTGTCCGCATTCTGGATCTTGGACTGGCTCAGGATTTCGACAGCGAAGAAAACCTGACGCGGGATTTCAACGAACGCGTATTGGGAACGGCGGATTATCTGGCACCAGAGCAGGCTGCTGACAGTCATACCGTGGATATTCGAGCGGACATCTACAGCCTGGGATGTTCGCTGTTTTTTTTGCTGACAGGCCAGCCACCGTTTACGGAAGGAACGCTGGTCCAGCGGCTGATCGCGCATCAGACGAAAACGCCTCCCGAAGTCAGGGAGTTTCGCCGAGATGTGCCAGAAGAACTGGTTCAGATTCTGCTGAAGATGATGGCAAAGAATCGCAGCGACAGAACCTCGACGGCTGGTGATGTGGCTGAGAGACTGAGCAATTTCCTCAGGGCAACGGCAACACAACCGGAATTGGATGCAGTTCCGATCATTTTAAAGCGGGCGGCACCAGTGGAGAGCCTCGCAGGTGTCGTTGAACAGGACGGTGCTCTTCCAGCGGGAACGGGAATTTTGCCTGCAGCCGAAACAGCCACAAAAGCCGGTGGCGATTCATCGCCGTCGAGCCCTCAATCTGGTGGCCCGAATACTCCTGTTGTGACGACTGTCGGCACGTTGTTACCAGAATTCTCCACACTGCTGAGGCGGATTGAAGCCGAATGCAATCTCAAGGGTCCGCTCAGCAGGGATTCGCGATCTGCAAGATTGCTGGCATTGGCGAAGGAGTTGCTTCTGCAGGCTGAGGTGATCGCGCCGAAGCCGGACTTCTCTTCAATCGAGGCCATATCACCATTGAAGTGGCCAGCAGAAGACACGGTGTTGAATGATATCGCGGTGGTTGATTTTCGATTCGATCCCAAAGCTGTGCCGCCTGCGATCGAAAAGGAGGTGGCCAGCAAACTGGTGATCGAAGAATTGCTGCATGCGGTGGAACTGGACAGCGTGCGTTTAACAGGTGCTGCCAGTGTTCCGTTGCTGAAGACCACCGAGCTGCCTCTCAGAACAATTAAGGCGAGAACATCCAGGGGTGCTGCAATGAGCCCGGTACTGTACTGGGTGATCGGCGGGATCTGCGTCCTGGCTGCTGCGGCAATCGGGTTTGCGTTGATGTGAGCGGTGCGGCTTCAA
>JAYSPO010001304.1:0-4387 GCA_043722015.1 Candidatus Kuenenia sp.
GCAAAGAATTCAAGATGCAGAAAGCCGACATTTTTCTGCTATCAATTTTTCTGCTCTTTATTTTCCCGGCGTAAATGTTCCTGAGTTTCGTCGTCAACCTTGTCTATCAGGGTGTTCGCATTGTCGGCATGAACAGCAATCTGGAACCAGAAAAGCAGGCTGAGTGGCTCGACCGAATTCTCACGGAAAACAAAGAGAAATGGGTTGTCTGCTCGTTTCATCATCCGATGTTTTCGACCGGGAAAGACAGAGACAACGCGGCGTTGCGAGCGATCTGGAAGCCTGTTCTGGACAAGCATCATGTCGATCTGGTACTCCAGGGGCACGATCATACGTATGGCCGCACGGGGCTTGATACGCCCATTGTTCAAGCCAACGCTGCCACCGGAGTTTCAGCTGCGGATATGTACTCAGGAACCGTTTACGTCGTCTCGGTAAGCGGTCCGAAAATGTACGACCTGCAACGTCATGCGTTCATGGTTCGTCAGGCACAGGATACACAACTGTACCAGATTATTCACGTCGATGGCGACAAACTTCACTACGAAGCCTACACCGCTGTCGGCGAAGTCTACGACGCATTCACTCTCACGAAGCAAGTCGGCGGAATCAACAAGCTGACAGAAGAGATTCCCGATACGCCGGAACGGCTGAGACCACCAGTGGTGGCTACGCCGGCGAAGAAAGCGTCGGAAGCCTTGAAGGCTCCCGCTTTGGTGCCCTGACGCGACAAGTCTCTGAATCCTTTGGCGAGCGGGGGATGTCAATCCCCTGATTGTGAGCCTCACGAAGAATCAGGGGACTCACGTCCCCCGCTCGCCTAAACCGAAAAAGCAATAATCTATACCCCCGACGAAAGACGAATTCACTATGTTCGACAAACTGACGCAGACTGCACTCAGGATTTTTCTGACTTCCGCAGTCGCGGTATCGTTCACAACATGGACGCGCGGCGACGACTGGCCAGCGTGGCGAGGCCCGCGCGGTGACGGGGTCAGCCTTGAAACCGACGCTCCGATGAAGTGGAGTGCTACAGACAACATTGCGTGGCGAACTGAGATTCCCGGCAAAGGTCGGTCGTCACCGATCGTATCCGGCGGTCGGGTGTTTCTCACCACGGGCGTCGATGAAGATGAAACTCGAAGAATCCTTTGCATCGATCGAACTTCCGGGAAAACCATCTGGAATACTGTCGTCCACAACGGTCCGGGCGGCAAAATGCACCGCGACAACACGATGGCGTCCTCAACACCAGCAACGGATGGCGAACATGTATTTGCCGTGTTTGTAGATGACCAGGGGATGAAAGTCGTTGCTCTGGACTTCAGCGGCATAATCCTCTGGAGCAGTCGTCCGGGCAGTTTCTTTTCTAATCACGGGTTTGCCGCGTCTCCTGTAATTTACAAGGATGGCGTTATTGCTTGGCAACTATCTGCACATTATCAACGATCATGGAATTTACACGTGCGTTGAACCGGTGTCCGGAAAAGTCCTGCACACTGAGCGGGCTGCGGGGCCGACCTACAGTTCTCCCGTCGCAGTGGCGAATCGCATTTACATGTTCGAAGACATGGGACGCTGCACAATCCTTGAGAATCGCCCCGGGTTTCATGTGTTGGCAAAGAATGAACTCAGCGAGGAAATATATACCACTCCCGCAGTGTCCGATGGTCAACTCTTTGTCAGAACCACTGCGGCATTGGTTTGCATTGGTGAATCTCGCTGACTCTAATCTCATGGCAACTCAAAATTCTCGTCTGCTGCTGCACAACCCCGGTGGGGTGAAACAAAAAGAGGGCGCCTCTCCAGCGTCACGCGACCGACGAAAGTCACTCGACCAGTTGCGAATCGACCCGTAAGTCAGATCAAATCTCTGAGCCGCATCCTGCAAGGATTCCACTTCCACAAACACCGCGCGAAGTGCTTCATATCGTCGGTGAATGGCTTGCTCGGGAATCAAAAATCAGTTTGTGTATTCGCTCCGGTTCATGTTTCCCTCCCTGTGAAATTGTCATGAGCAAATTTCCTCCGGAAGCGATTATTATGTACTTCAGAGCTGGCACCCGCCAAAGACAAAATCCCGGTTCACCTTGTAGAAATCCGCTTGAAACCGTCTTGGATGTCCGGGGCGGCGGATTCTGGAATTCGTAAAATGCCGGTTTTACCAAAATTTGCTCATGACAATTTTGAGGGTGAAAACACGGAATTTAATGGTTTATTGCGATTTTAGATGTCAGTTTTGTCAACAGCAAATCACCCGCGGAAATCCGCGTTAAAAGCACACCTCGATCTCTGTTGAAGTCGCTGGAAAAGTGCCATAATCCCGGGCGATCAGGCTTGGATTGATGGTCTGAATTCGAAATCCTTTCTGTCACATGGAGATCGCCATGCTGCGTTTCGTCACTCTCGTGTTGCTCTGTTCCGTTGCCCTTTTTGTACACGCCGATGATGTCGTGAAAGCTCCGGAAGAATCCGGCGAATTCGTGAAGATCTTTAATGGAACCGATCTGGCTGGCTGGGACGGAGACCCGCTGCTTTGGTCAGTCAGGGATGGCGTGATTCACGGTGAGACGACCGAGGAACATCCGGCGCAGGGAAACACGTTTATCATCTGGAAGGATGGTGTCACAAAGGATTTTGATCTGCGACTTTCGTTCCGCTGCAATGCGACCAACAATTCCGGGATCCAGTATCGGTCGAAGCACATTGTTGAGGGCAACGTGCGCAACAAATGGGTCGTCCGCGGATATCAGCATGAACTGCGTAACCAAATAAACTCTCCCGACATCTCAGGCTTTATCTACGACGAAGGCGGCAAGCGCGGGCGTATTTGTCTCGTAGGAGAAAAAGCGTCATGGGAAACGGATGGCAAGAAAGTCACCGAAGCCCTGATCGATCAGGATGGATGGAAGGAACTGTTCAAACTGGACGACTGGAATGACGTGATTATCATCGGTATGGGAAATCATGTTCAGCACTACATGAACGGTCGGTTAATTCTGGACTTCACAGACAACGATCCTGATCGGACATTGCTGGAAGGAGTCCTGGCCCTGCAACTGCACGCTGGGAAACCCATGTGGACCGAGTTCAAAGACATTCGCATCAAGGATCTCAAATAAGAACGGCTTGAGATTCAGATGGTAAGCTGCACTGCTTTGCTCAAATTAATAACTCGTTTCGAAATCGAATCTGTGAGGAGTGTTTCTAATGGGATTGTTTGACAAGCTGCGGAGTGAACTGGTTGATATCATCGAATGGGTCGATGATTCGCGGCACACACTCGTGTGGCGTTTTCCTCGCTATCAAAACGAAATCAAGAACGGTGCGCAGCTGATCGTGCGACCTGGGCAGGTTGCCATTTTTGTCCATCGCGGACAGATTGCCGATGTGTTCGAACCGGGCAATTATGAACTCAAGACCGACAACCTGCCGATTCTGAGTACGATTGCCGGCTGGAAGTACGGTTTCAATAGTCCGTTCCGATCCGAAGTGTATTTCGTCAGCACAAAGCAGATTACGGATCTGAAATGGGGCACGCCAAATCCGATTATGATGCGTGATCCGGAATTTGGTCCCATCCGAATTCGAGCGTTTGGTACGTATGCCGTCAAAGCCGCAAATGCCAAAGCGTTGTTGACAGAGATTGTCGGCACCAGTCAGGAAGTTGGCGCGGATGCGGTGACGGAACTGCTGCGTTCGATCATCGTCAGTTGCGTGGCGGAGCTTCTCGGTTCGTCAAACATTGCGGCGCTGGATCTGGCTGCGAAATATCGTGAGTTTGGTGAAACCCTCAGAAAGTCTGTCCAGGAAAAAATCGACGACGAATATGGTCTGGAAATACCCCAACTGGTCATTGTCAACATCTCACTGCCGGAAGCTGTTGAGAAGGCCATGGATACTCGAACAAGTATCGGCGTCATGGGAGATCTTGGAAAATTCCAGCAATACCAAATGGGTCAAGCCATGACAGCCGCTGCCGAAAATCCTGGTGGCGGTGGTGCGGCCGAAGGCATGGGGCTGGGACTCGGTATGGCCATGGCTGGTCGCATGATGCAGCCGGGAATTTTTCCGCCGACTGCGGCAGCACCTGCTGTGCCTCCGACGCTGCCATCTGCATGGCATGTGGCAGTCAATGGTCAGGGACAGGGACCGTACAGTCCGGATCAGGTCGCGAGCGGAATCGCCGCCGGTCAGATCACAAAATCGACACTCGTCTGGTCCGCCGGCATGGCTGGCTGGGTCGCTGCGGGTCAGGTGCCTCAACTGGCACCCGCCTTCGGTGCACCCGCACCTCCGCCAATCCCGCCCGCACAGCCCTGACGGTTTAATCTTTAGGCGGCCAGAAGTGAGGCAGCGGCGAGCGGCTGGGCGTCAGCCCTCCGTG
>JAYSPO010001305.1:0-1366 GCA_043722015.1 Candidatus Kuenenia sp.
CGCTGGCAACCTGCCATTCTCCATCACCGTCCAGTTGCGAGTAAACGGTGAAATCCGAACCGCCACCATTTGTGCCCGATACTTCCACCGAAGCGGAGATGCCAGCAACTGAAAAACTTCCGCTGCCGGAATAAGATGAATCATTCGTGCTGCGTTTCGTGTACGATCCGCTACCACTCGTTTGCCAGCCGCCGCTGGCGACACTGGAAGTGGTCCCGTAATTGTAGTCCCAGTGATTTGTGCCTGAGGCCGTGACTGTCCCACTGACTGAACCTCCTTCGAAAGGACTTGAATAGCTTCCGCTGCCGGAAAAACCAAAGTCGCTGCTCGCTTTGGTGGTGCTTCCGCCGCTTCCGCTCGTCAAATTCCATGTCCCGTCCGCAACGTCAAGTTCCGCTCCCCAGTTGTTGTGGTAGTTTGAGAATGTTGTCCCAGCCTCTGTAACGATGCCACTACTGTTTGTGCCAGAGTATGATCCGCTGCCACTGTATGACCTCTGGTCTGTTTCTGTGGAAAACCCGCTACCTGATACCGCAGACAGCGTCCATTCGCCAGCAGACTGAAGTGAAAACGTATGAGCGTAATTGTATGAGCCCATGCGAGAACCGGATTCGTAAATATCCCCTGACATCGCTACTGCCGATCCTCCAGACAATCCAGAATTACTGCTGTACGAATAACCTCCGCTGCCAGAGTATGAAAACCCGTAGTCACCCCAGTCGGTTACCGTCTTAGTGCTTCCCAAAATACTCCACGTGCTGCCAGCGCTGCCCGTATTAAAGTATGTACCGCTGACTGAGCCACCTTCGAAATCGTATGAATAGTCACCGCCGAAAGAATAACCATCGCTGGTGCCGCCGCTGCCGCTCACGCTGCCGGTGAAACACCCGTCGAAGTGTTCGTCGTGTTCGTGACCGTTGACGTCGCTGTTGTCGTCTTCAGATAATCGTTGGTCTTCGTTCCGCTATTGCTGAGTCCCGTTTCACTGTCCGTATCGTTCCATGAATTGGATTCGAGTCCGTCATCCACGATAGTGGACGATGTGACAAATGTGTAGGAGACGGTGTTTCCGCTGCCAGTCGCGATAAACGTGTACGAATAATCCGTATCGACTTCCTTTGTCGTGCCTTCAGTGTTTGCTCCGGCAGTTGGATCAATTCCGGTACCCAGAATGCCAACGAATGATTCTGTGTAAGTCCAGGAGCCATTACTGTTGATCACGCGACTCACATTCAGCGTGCGTGTCAGATCATCCGACTGTGAGTAACTGACACCATCATCACCCGTGAAGCTGCTGGAAACAGCCGACGTCCCAGACGTCGAAAACGAATAGCTGCCCTGAGATGAGGTGGTGAACGACGAATTC
>JAYSPO010001306.1:0-4818 GCA_043722015.1 Candidatus Kuenenia sp.
CGCAACACCGGCGAGCTCCGCGAAATTCAGGCCGAAGCGTTGCTCAAACTCGGGTACGTTCAGGCCCTTGCGCATGCGGAGTGCCAGCATGATGGCTTCTCGGGCTTTTTCTTCGTTTGACAGGTCTTCAGAATCTTCCACTGCGGACTCGTTCTGCTGCCGGGCTTTCAGCCAACGCACAACGCTCCGGACATTCGTGCGCCGCACGCCGTTCAGATAACTGGCTGCGCCAGGGCCGAAGGCGAAGTATTCATCCGCATTCCAGTAGACCATGTTATGCCGACACTCGAAACCAGCCTGAGCAAAATTGGAAACTTCGTAATGCCGCAGGCCCGCGTCTGTCAGATGCGAGATCGCGTCAAGATACATCCGGCGTTCAAGTTCGTCCGGTGTTTTCTTGAGTTGTCCATGTTGTTCGCGGCGAAAGAACGGCGTATCTTTTTCAAAGGTCAGGCCATACGTGGAAATGTGCTTCACCGGCAACGACGTCGCGACTTCCAGCGTCTGGTGCCAGGACACAGCCGTTTGGCCTGGCACACCGAAGATCAGGTCCAGACTGACGTTGGGGATCCATTGCTGACAGCGTCGCACTGTCTCAATGGCCTGAGCACCTGTGTGAGTGCGTTCAAGTGTTTTGAGCACCGCATCGTCGAACGACTGCACGCCCAGACTCAAGCGATTCACGCCATTTTCTTTCAGCACGTCCAGGCGTTCGCTGTCGAGTCCATCCGGATTGGCTTCGACAGAAATCTCGGCATTCGCTGCCGGGTGAAAGTGTTGCTGAATCAGTGCAAAGAGAGCCCGCAATGCGTCCGGCGATAAATGTGTGGGCGTGCCACCACCGACAAAAATCGTATCGACTTCCACAACATCGCCCATAGCCCGCCGATGAGCCTGCAACTCATTGTCGAGTGCCTGCAGGTACTGCGGAATCAGATGATCGCGATTCGCCACCAGGGCAAAGTCACAGTAGCCGCAGTGATGCAGACAAAACGGCACATGAACATAAACCGCTCGAGCCATCGCGGAGGAAGGTGTCATACGTTCGTCAATGACCGTTGGCGCGGTTCGCGTTTGAGGTTCGCTGCACAGTTCATCATTTTCGTTCATTCCCGAACACTAACAGACGCGCCAGAGTCACGACAGTGAACGTCCCGTGTGGCCACGGCCAGAAAGCAGTCTCGGATTTCTGTAGGTCCTGCTTGCCGAGCAGGACTTCGCGGCCACGCCGCGACCCGCGACCAGTCGCGGTCGAAAGGACGGCCACACGGCGACGTGGAGCGGATGTGCGACCCCTGGCGGTTCGCCTTGCGGCGAAAGTCCTTTCCGGCAGAAAGGACCTACCAAACACAGTCCTTTCCGGCAGAAAGGACCTACGTTGACAATCATCCGCGACTGCATACAGGCCATAGGGACGCAGTCGCAGATTCCGGCAACTGGACGCCGCCGGAACTCGCGTTGCTCGGTCTGGCCTTCAAATCACATTTTTCAAAAAGAACTCACTGCCCGGTGGCAAACAAGGTTAGGATCAACGCCAGCCTGTCAGTCCAAAGCGCAGACCACAGAAATCCCGACCGTTCATTATGTTCATTCATCAGCATTCACTACGGCACCTGCTTCGGCCTGAGCATTATTGTTCTCAGCAGCACTTTCAACTGGAACTGGAGAAACTGTTTCGCCCGTCATGGCAGTTTGTGGCGGCGAAATCGGAGCTCCCGAAGGACGGCGACTTTCTGACGCTTGATCTGTTTGGTCGGCCCATCCTGATCAGAAACTCCGGCGGAAAATTTCTGGCGTACGAAAACATCTGTTCGCATCGGCATTGTCTGCTGACGGATGACACCTGTGGAAATCAGCCGAAGCTGAGATGCCAGTATCATGGCTGGGAATACGACGACGCAGGACACACGGCGAAGATTCCCGAAGCCAAGTGTTTTCGTCCGTGGGATCGCGACAATTCGCGGCTGAACATGTTTCGTCTGGAGTCCTGTGGCGATCTGCTCTTCGTTTCTCTCAACCCTGACGCGATTCCGTTACGGGACTGGCTGAATCCGTTTTATGAAGAGACCGAGCGGGCGTTTTCCGGGCCGATGTGGAAGATGACATACGTCTGGGAGTACGACTGCGAATCGAACTGGAAAGTCCCGGCAGAGAATGCGCTGGAGTCGTACCATGTCACGGCGCTGCATCAGAGATTTTCCGGGGATGTCCTGCCGTCTGAACAGAACGTCCAGCATCTGATCGATCCACGTTACACCGGGTTGACGTTCGATGCGACGTCAAAGCTGGAACAACTGCAGGCTCGATTGAATCGCTGGCTGGGGGGCGTGCCGACGTCAAAATATCTGCACCGACACATGTACCCGAATACAATGCTGGTCTCGACCGATACAATCAACTATGCCCTGATGTACATGCCGACGTCGCCCACGACCGTGCGGATTCGCATGCGTTTTTTTGCCATCCGGGGAACTCGGCGCGGACCCGTTGCCAGTCTCCTTGCCTGGCTGGCGTGGCGATTTGCAAAGTCGAAAACTCTGCAGGTTCACCATGAAGATCGCGCCGTCCATGCATCGCAGCAGAAGGGACTTGCACGCAGTCGGCATCCCGGCGTGATCGGGGCTCGGGAAGAACGTATTTACTTCTTTCAAAAATACATTCTGGAATCACTCGGGCTGCCCATGTCGCCCGATCCGTCGCACTCCGCCGCGATCGATGAATCCCAGGACGTACTGGTTACAGAAGGATCACCATGAACCTGCCGCCGGGCGCGTTGCGATACTTGCTGATCGGTCAGGCCATCATTCCGTTCTTCATCAACATTGCTGTCAATGTGATCCTCGGTGCGCTGACGTTTTGGGGGCAGGAGTCGGTCGCGACGTGGGCGATCGACAAAGGCGCGGCGGCCGATTCGATCGGAACGTGCTTCTTTCTGCCATTTATCACTTGCCTGATCGCCACACCGATCGTGCGCCGCCAGGTGGCGGACGGTGTTGCCAGTCGCATACCGCCGACCGACACGCCACGCTGGGCGCGAATGATGAGCGGCCCGGTTCTGCTGCGCGCGACAAAATTCGGAGTCGTGGGGATCCTGTTTCTCGCCGGGCCGGTGTATGCCTCATACGTATTATTCGCAGGTGAGTCGATCGAAACCGTCCGCTTCATCGCAATCAAAGCACTCTTCGCCGGCGTGTTTGGAATCATTGTCACGCCGTTGATTGCGTTGGTGGCAATGTGCGATCAGTCGGCCAACCCGCGGCCGGGAGTGAAACAGTCGAGCCGCTGACGGAAATAATTCATTTTGACACCGCTGCAGGATGCGCTGGTCGGATCGCGAAGTCATACAAACCACCACCCAGCACGGCGCCGACGATCGGTGCAAGAATATAAACCGTCAGCCAGCCGAGATCGCTGAATCCCGGCAGGGCGATTGGACCCCAGCCGGCGAGGCTGGCGAAGACGCGTGGTCCGAAATCCCGCGCGGGATTGAAACAGGCCTGAGTCAGCGGTGCGATGACCGAAATGAGTACCGCCACGGTCAGTCCGATAAAGACGGGAGCCATTCCGCTGGCGGGCGTTCCGGGGTTACGTCCATCAGTCACGGCGAACACGACGAAGGCCAGAATCATCGTGCCCAGAACTTCCGCCAGGAATGCTCGGCCTTGCGACATCCGCGACTTGAGTTTCGCGTGAGCCTCCGGCGAATACGGTCCGTCGCCGTCTCCCAGCGATCCTGGTGCCGGGTAGTATTCGCCATAGCACATGGCCGTCATTTCACTTCCCGGCTGTCCGCGCACGACGCCTTTGGAGGCTTCCTTCGCCGCGATGTGGGGTTCGAACAGCATGAACAATGCGGCAGCGGCGATGAAAGCACCAGCCAGTTGCGCTCCGATGTACGGTACCACATGCGCTTTCGGAAACTTGCGCCACACGGCACTGGCAATCGTCATGGCCGGATTGATGTGCGCTCCGCTGACGGCCCCGACCGCATAGATCGCCAGCATGATGGCGATACCCCAGACAATCGCCACCTGCCACAACCCACTTTGAGCCCCCGTCAGCACGGCGGCATGCACCGCTCCGCATCCGAAGAAAACCAGCAGAAACGTTCCCAGAAATTCGGCGACCAGCGCCCGTTGAAGTGAAGTGCCCGCCATATTTGTCCCCAGGAATTTCCGTGCTACGCCATCGTCAGTCTACGTCTGCACGATTTATAGCGTCCGCCGCAGAAAATGTTTAGCGTCAGGGTAAGGCACTCACGGTTGGCGGACGATCGCGAGACATTTTCGTCAGGTTCGCGGAAAAGGCGGAACTGAGGTTCGGTTGGCGGCGTCGGAGAGAAGGGGTGTCGCGTCTGGGACGAGTTGTGGATTTTCGGGGAGGTTTTCGGGTGAGTATCGACCGACTTGAGCGTCCATCCGGCGTATTCAGTCGAACCCGACGAAGCAGGCTGCCGCCTGAATCCCAGCGGATGGTGCAGTCGCGGATGATTGTTAAAGTAGTTCCTTTCTGCCGGAAAGGATTTTCACTTGGCCGTCAGGCGAACCGGCATGGGTCGCACATCCGCTCCACGTCGCGGCGTGGCCGTCTTTTCGACCACGACTCGTCGCTGGTCGCGGCATGGCCGCGAAGTCCTGCTCGGCAAGCAGACTGTTGATTTAATCGTTTAACGGCAAGCCGTAGGCGTCGTTGCCCAATTTCGCCTACGCCTGCGGCTCGCCGTTAAACGAAAATGCTGAATACGCAAGCAAATCAACAGCTCGGCAAGCAGAACCTACCGAATTCGGCGACCGCACCGGCCAGCGAATTGGACCGACT
>JAYSPO010001307.1:0-1619 GCA_043722015.1 Candidatus Kuenenia sp.
CCTGAAGTTCCTGAAGTTCCTGAAGTTCCTGAGCTTGCTGAGGACGCCGGAGTTGAGGCGGTAATGGCTGATTCTCTGGTAACGACGACGGACACGAAAGTCGATCCTGCAGCGGAGCAAGCGGCATTCATCGAAGCGAGCAAGGCGGAACTGCAGCAATTGGTGTCGAAGATCGGGCAGTACGTGAGTTCGAATCTGGAAAGAGTCGGCGATAAGGAGGGGACGACAATTTTTGGACAAGCAGCGAAATCTGACAATGGAGATGTCGTTGTCATTCAGCCGTCCGATGAAATGGTCAGGCAGATCCTTGGGGCAGCCGGTCAGGATCTGCTCAAGTCCTTCAATTCCAAACTACCAGGCCGCATCCGTCAGACTTATGCCTTGATCCCGCTCACACCTCCGGTGGGATCAACGGTTCCCGTGAATCCGCTGCTCGCTGCCGGCGGACTGGAGACCATTGCCAATTCGATAGTTGCGTTCGTAGAAAGTGCTGAGTCCGCTGCGGCACTCGCTGGTACTGATGTTCCAACCGCCGTGTTGCCTGCGGAGGCTGGCAGTGAACTCACCGTCCAGCCGGAAATTCCTGTGAGGCCAAAGTGGATGGACGAAAAGGACGCACGCAGAGTCGTGGTGAAAACAAAACCGATCCTGGAGGGCGATGATGCGGATGCCCTGTTGACAGTCGCGATTAATGAAGCACTGGCGAAGCATGTCGAAACCGTCACTGCGACTCTGAACACGGCCCTGCACGAGCAGGCAAAGTTTGTTTGCCTGGAATTACCGCAGGCGACAGCCGCGGAATGCATTGTCGATACGTATGACAGTGATGAAACGATGGAAACCGAAAAGACAGGACCAACATCGTTTCAAGTTCGCTATGCGTTGCTGCAATTCCCTGAAGCCGTCGAGCAGATAGCCGTGCGGCAGATCCGGCAGTCGATTCAGCAGGATCGAATTTTGGGACTCGGAGTCGTCGTGGGATTTGCATGGTTGAGCGTGTGTTCGGCCGGATTCGGAATTCGGCAGTGGCGCAAGGGGACGAGGCTGCGACGTATCACGGCAGCTCCCGTATTTGCAGTGATCACGCTTCCCACGCTGCTGGTCGCCGTCGGCATGGTGGTCGCCCTCTCCACAGGCGAAGTGCCGCACCGGCCATGGAATTCACAGCCCGTCACGATTGATTTGCAGAACATGTGATCGCCAAATCTCGCCAAAAGGCAGGGAGAAACTCAACTTCCCTCAATCCAGTCGTCTTCCTAAAATCCCGGTCCTCTTCAGCAAGGCCAAATCGCCATCGTGAACCGTGTGACGGATACTTCTCTGTCTTATGTTCTCAGTTTTCCCGCAACGACTGCGCGTCTATCACCGGTTCCAGCAATTGCTGCCGATCCTGCTGCTGGTCTGCGCAAGTGGTTGTGCATGGCACCAGCCGACTTTGCCGATCGCGTTTCGGACGGCTCAAACTCTTGACGGACGCACGTTACCTGCCCAGCGGGATTACTGGACGGCGTTTCGTACGCCGTCGAAGTTTAACGCCACCGGACTGTATCTACTTGAACCTTATCAACCAGGCCGTATTCCGCTGGTGATGATTCACGGACTGGCATCGGATGCTTTGA
>JAYSPO010001308.1:0-2971 GCA_043722015.1 Candidatus Kuenenia sp.
TCCTCGATCCCGATGCCGCCCCACGACGATTGATACATCCTTCCGCGTATGCCTTGAAATACGCGCCGAACGGAAAGGATCTGCTTGTCGCTGACGGTCGTTTCATCATGTCCTGGCCACTGGACTCGACACGCAATGCAGATTCGCCACCGCTCCGGACTCAGGGAGTTTCGTTTGCCGCATCGCCGCTGGGGAAGTATGTCGCCAGCAACCACGGAATCTGGGAAACGGCATCTGGTCGCCAGCTCTCTGAACACCACCTTGCGGCGTGCAAAATCGCAGTGACGGACGATGGAGAAGTTGTGACTTGCAACCGAGGTGATACCGTCGAGATCTGGGATGGACTGGAAGGAGAACATTCCGAGTATCTTCAGCAGCCTCCAGAGCCGGAAACGAGCCGGAACGCCGCCGCCAGAAAGCTGCTCAGCGTATCAGTCAGCTACGATGGCAACCTGATCGCTGCGATCCGGATCGACGGTAAAATCGTCGTATGGGATCGAAAACAGAAGTCCAGCCGATGGCTGGATGCAAAAACAAGCGTCGCGTATCCGCACCTGAGCGAGCTGGCCTTCGCGATGCTGCCTGTCCAGTTTTCGCCGGACGGCAAACTATTGGCGGCACACTGTGTTCAAGGTTTCCGAATATGGAACACATCGACGTTCCAAGCTATTCCCGAGCAAAAACCGTGGGGGGCGTTTTTTCGATCTCGAGATGAATGGCTGGTTTCTGAGCGGCTATCCGAAGGCGAGATGCAGTTACTGAATTTCGCGACACGTCAACCAGTTCAGTTGCCCGGAATCCCCACTGGATTCTATTCGCTGGCTGAAACAGCCGATGGAAAGAATATCGCGACACTTTCGAAAGTCGGTCTCACGATCTGGGACTCGCGCGTCGCGGCACCGCTCTTCACCGCCGATGCTCAGTCGGGGACGCTGCACTTCCTGGAATCTGACCGCGTGCTGGCACTCATTCAGAATGATGGCAGTATTCAGCGGTGGTCGATCGATGGGAGCGACAGTGAACAGCCAGCCGCTGTGCCAGTGCGGCGATAAGTCACATTGAAAATCTGGCATTGATTTTTTCAAAATTTGCGCCCGATACGCGCGCGGTTGTCGCCCAATCTCTCAGGAACCTGGGTTACGGTGATTTGTTGGCTGTTGGTTGGAAATCCACTATTGGAGGCGAAGATGCGAGTTCGATGTTGGTTGTACACCCTTGGATTATTGCTGGCTTCCGCGTCAATGCTCAGTGCTGCCTAGCCAGCAGACGAGGAGCTCCCGGCATCGGTCGTGAAATTCAAGCAGGCCATGGAAAAGATTCGTGAGACTGAAGAAAAGCGGTTGGAGAGTCGCATCGCGGAACTAAAGAAACAGCTTCGCTCCGGGGCCCGGGACACAAAACATCCCGTCGCCAAGGAGGCGAAAGTCCTTGCTCGCAATCTGGCGCAACGGCTGACTCTGGTAAAATCGGGAAGGGCTTTTGTGCCGCGGTTGTCACCCAAAGATTTTAAGGTAGGCCAGATCGGCGAATTCGATGACGACTTACTCTTTAGCGCCAACAGCCCGGACGACGGCATGGCACAAATTCATGTCATGTTCGAAGAGCTCCGCTATGAAGACAAACTTGCCAACCTGAAAATCTGGCACCAGAACACCGTGTCGCGGCCCGATCATTTCCGGGTGCGAGCCGACTTTATTGGGAACCTGCAAACGAATGAGCGTGATTATGAACGCACGTCTCAAACAAACCGCCTGTTGCGATCGCACGTCTATGAGATCATTGCGAAGGAAACTCCCGGTGGTTTCATCCTGGCGCCTTTCAGGATGGATGAGGTGCAGGATTGGCTGAAAAAAGACCAGAAACAGAGAAAGTGAAGGTGTCGGCAGGCCCAATTGATTTGGATATACGAATCTGGAACTGTGAACTGTTCGGTGCTACTTTTGACTGGCTTCAGACATCAATCGCCTTTCCTGGAACAATGAGACGGTATTCCTTGAGCTGTAAGTTGATTCAATCGATCCGGCACGAGTATCTTATGTCGAAACCCCTGATCCTAATGTTAGGACTCAGTTTTTCGCCTGCGCCTGCGGCTTGCCGTTAAACGAAAATGCCGGCTCCTCGGACTAAAATGACAGTCCCCCTGTCTGACGGGGGCTTGAGAAAGGTGATGCCTGAGCGATGCCTGAGTCTGAACGGTCCATCTCACTCTTACCACTGGTCACCTGTCCGACCTGCTGGTACAGGTTTCCTCCGGAGGAAATTCTGTGGGTGGCGACTCATGGCAGCCTGATCGGTGATTCTCGTGCCGGTGCTGCAGAGTATCGCAGATTTCTCCCGACGCTCTTCACGGTCGATGGACGAGCGCTGGATGAGAAGGGAGAAACTTGTCAGGAACTGGCCTGCCCCCGCTGTCATGCGATTGTGAATCGCGGTCTGTTGGAAATGGAACCGTTGTTTCTTTCCATCCTGGGAGCTCCGTCATCGGGCAAGTCGTTTTATCTCGCTACGATGATTCACTCGGTGGGGGCGATCTTAAGCAAGCAGTTTCAACTGCGGTTTGAGAATGCGGCACCGCGTGCCAATCAGTTGATGACCGAATATGTGAAGACGCTGTTTGACTATGAAGATCACACGAAGCTCGTCAAACTCGAAAAGACCGACAGGACCGGAAAGTGGTATTACGAGACGCATGTCGGCGAGCAGGACCTGCTGATGTCGCGTCCGTACCTGTACTCGGTTCAGCCGGACGAAACACATCCGCTGCATGGCCGCCGCCGCGAGGTGTCTCGCATGGTCTGTCTGTACGACAATGCCGGAGAACACTTTCTGCCGGGGGCCGTGACGTCGCAGACGCCGGTGATCGATCATATGGCGAAGTCGGAAGCTCTGCTGTTTATTTACGACCCGACTCAGGAATCCGCGTTCCGACGCGCCTGTCGCGCCTGCCGCGACGCCAGTCTGGATCCGCAGC
>JAYSPO010001309.1:0-6354 GCA_043722015.1 Candidatus Kuenenia sp.
GTAGAACGTGACGAATTGCACGCCTCGGACGTCCGAAATCTGCTGTTGAATCTGCAATTTGGCGGTTGACGCTGGAGGCACAGCCAACTTCTCGCCAGAATCCTGCGTACACTACAAGGTTGATTTAATGGGGTCAGACCCCGTCATGGCGTGAGTAGGGGGTCTGACCCCATTAAATCAACCACATAGAACTTCAGCAAAATCGCAAAAGGACAAAGAATATGGCTGGCCCGCAAAAGAATGATGCCAAGAAGCCGGACCCTAAGAACGCTTCCGCTCCCCAGGAGCAGGAGCCGGATGTTGAGCAGGTTCTGTTTCAAGGTCCGCTGTTTGATCGCGAATGCAATCTGAAGGCCAACGCGAAGCTGGTGCAGGTCGCTTTGGTTCCGGTGAAGCAGATGATCTCGGACGCATTGGCCCGGCGCGCACATACAATCTTACTTGAACCACGCGAAGGTCGCGTCGCGATTCGGTTTGTGATCGACGGCGTTCCCTATCCGGCCGCTGCGGTTCCCGGTCAGAAAGGAGCGGCGATGGTGCAGATGATCAAGCTGCTTTCCGGACTGGATATCAACGATCGGAGCACAGCGCAATCCGGCGGCATGAAAACCGAATACGAAAAAATTCCTTACCATCTGATGGTTGAATCGGCTCCCGTCGGAGGCAAAGCGGAAAAGATTCGGATCAAGGTGGATAATCGAAAAGTCGTCCGACAGAAGCCGCAGGAGATTGGCTTTCCGGACCATCTGAAAGCCAAAATCCGACATTACACGGCAGAGCGCAGCGGCGTGATTCTGATATGCGGGCCGCCGGATACGGGCGTCACGACACTCGCCACGGTCGTGCTGCACTGCGTGGATCCCTACCTGTTTTCAGTTTACAATCTGGCCGATCTCAACGTGCGTGAACTGATCAACGTGGCGGAATTCAAGCCGGAGCCCGGCCATGATCTTGAAATCACATTCGATCGCATCATTCGCCGCGAAGCAGACGTGATTTACATGAATCCGCTCACGTCGCCACAGGACACGCAGACAATTTTTCAGTACGCCGACCGTCTGTCGTATGTCGCCGAGATTCCTGCGAACAATCCGGCGGAAGCCGTGCGGAAGCTGATCGAATGGATCGGAATTGACGAAGTGGTTAAGAACCTGCGTTGCATTGTGACTCAGAAATTGATTCGCAAACTGTGTGACGACTGCAAACAGGCGTTTCGCCCGAACCCCGTCTTGCTCAAGAAACTAGGCCTGCCACCGGAAACATCGGTGCTCTACCGAGCCCCCTTGCCACCGCCACCGGATGACCCGAAGGCCCAGACCATTGAGGAGATGTGTGCTGACTGCGACGGTGTGCCGTATCATGGTCGCGTAGCTGCGTTTGAAATGTTTGAAATGACGGACTCGATGAAAGAAGTAATCGTCAACGGAGCGTCTCCGGAAGCGATTCGCAGTCAGATGATCGCAGATGGTCAGACAACGCTGCAAAAGGACGCGATTCGCCTCGTGGCTCAAGGCAAGACCTCGCTGGAAGAGGTTCAGAGAACCTTTAACCCGGCTGGCCCGAGCAAGAAACCCGCGAAAGCACGACCAAAACCTCCGGCAAAGTGATTGTCAAGTTTCCGTTCACCCGTTCTCAGCGGCCACTCCACGGCTGGCCACTTTGTGAATTTGCAGAGTGTGACAAGCGGCAGCGCGGGCACACCATGTCTGTGATTCCGTGTGCCTGCGCGTTGCTTGTCACACCCTACAAGTTGCGCATCGTCAATAACTGGCAGACCGCGGCGGCTACTCGCTCAACATTTCATTCTGTACCGGTGGCAGTGTATGATTCGCGGCGGATCGCTCTTCCGAAGTTGCGATGTTCCCCGGGAATACCCGTCATAAGGGTCATCAGATGTTGTTTCGCTTCACATCAGTTTATTTATTCATCCTGCTGAATCAGGTGGAACAAAAGAAGGAATGACATGGGGCGATGGCGGTAAAATGAACCGGCAACCCGGCAGTTAGAAATTCATACTGTTTCATTGAGGCATTGGATGGCCACGACGGCTTACAAACGATTCCGCATGCAGATCGAACTGAAACGTATGTCACCAAAGGCTGTACGATTGCCGGACGGCTATCGCTGGCTACCGTGGCGGTCGCTGCTGCTCGAACGACACGCGCAAGTCAAATGGCGGGCGTTTCGTGAAGATCTCGACGGGAAAGTTTTTTCGTGTCTCGGAGACGCCGCAGGCTGCACAGCTCTGATGAAGGAAATTGTCGGGCAGTCTGCTTTCTGTCCGGCGGCGACATGGATGGTGGTCTATCAGCCCGAACCGGACTGGCCCGCAGTCGATTGCGGCACGATTCAGGGAGTGACGCGCAGCGGGGGTATGGGGTCGATTCAAAACGTCGGTGTGATTCCCGAACATCGCGGACTGGGCTTGGGCCGCGCCCTGGTGCAACAGGCCTTGCTGGGCTTCGTGCAGGTCGGTATGGGAATCAGCGTGCTGGAAGTCACGGCGGACAACGAAGCGGCCGTCCGTCTGTATCAATCGATGGGCTTTCGCACAATCCAGGTGCTGTATCGTGACAGTTCCACTGGCGAGACATTGACTGAGAATGAGGCGGAATCACAGATCAGCAAATGGCCGAGACGCCTTTCGGAACAGTAAGGAGCTGGCGATGAGTTTTTTCCCATGCGGACAGACACGACGAGAATTTGTATGGCAGATGGGCGGTGGCTTTGCCGGTTTGGCGCTGACTTCGATGCTCAGTCAGGACGGTTTCTTTGGCAGGCACGCCGCTGCTGTTGAGGGTGCCGGGAATACGTCGCGGCATCAGCCGCATTTCACCGCGAAAGCCAAATCCTGCATCTTTCTGATGATGAACGGTGCTCCCAGCCAGGTCGATACATTCGACTATAAGCCGTCGCTGCAGAAATACGCCGGCCAACCGCTGCCGGAAGGCAAAGCGTTTACGAATTCCGGCGGACGCAAAGTCGGATTCCTCACACCCGCCTTTCGACCTTTTCGCCGCGGAGGAGAAAGCGGCCTGCTGATTTCCGACTACTTTCCCAACGTTCGAAAACATGCCGACAAGCTGGCCGTCATCCGTTCGTGCCACACCGACAGCCACGCACACGGATCGGCGCTGGTGGCCATGAACACGGGCAAGACATTTATCGGGCGTCCCTCACTGGGATCGTGGTGCGTCTATGGGCTCGGCACCGAAAATGAAAGTTTGCCGGGTTACGTCGTGATCCTCGACAAACGCGGAGGCCCGATTGGCGGACAGCCGAACTGGTCGAGCGGGTTCATGTCGGCCGCCTATCAGGGCACACTCTTCCGCCCCGTTGGCGATCCGATTCTGGATCTTCGCGGCCCGGAACACATCACACGCGCGGCACAGCGCGAACAACTCGACCTGCTGGCACGCCTCAACGAACAGCATCTCGCGGCTCGACCGGGAGGTGATGAACTGGCCGCCCGCATCGGATCGTATGAACTGGCGTATCGGATGCAGACGGAAGCCCCCGAAGCGGTCGATCTCAGTCAGGAAACGGCGGAGACGCTGGCCATGTACGGCGTCGGTCAGCAGCCTACGGACGAATACGGACGCAATTGTCTGGTCGCGCGGCGGCTGATTGAAAGGGGCGTGCGATTCGTGCAATTGTACTCCGGCGGTGGACACCTGGAAGAAACCTGGGACGCGCATGAGAGCATCGAAAAGAACCACGGACGTCATGGAGCGGAAGTGGATCAGCCGATCGCCGCGCTGCTCACCGATCTGGAACAGCGCGGACTTCTGGATGAAACGCTGATCGTTTGGGGCGGCGAATTCGGGCGAATGCCGTTCAGCGAAGGGCAGAACGCTCCCGGTCGAAACCACAATCCGTACGGCTTTTCCATGTGGCTGGCCGGCGGCGGCGTGAAAGGCGGCACGGCCTACGGTGAAACCGACGAATTCGGTTTTGAAGCCGTCGTTGATCGAGTTCACCTGCACGATCTGCACGCCACCATCCTCCACTTGATGGGCATGGACCACGAACGGCTGACCTATTTCCATCAGGGCCGCGATGAGAGTCTGACCGACGTCTTCGGCAACGTGGTGACCGGAGTGCTGGCGTAAACAATGAACTGACCGGTGCTTTTGCAAGACAGGGAATTGGGGTTGAACCGGCAGGCCTGGTGACTAAGCAGTCCCTGACGCTTCAGGTAGGGAACAGTGTACGAGCAAGGCTACTCACGCCACGGTGTTTGATGATGCATGGCACCGGAAACCTTTGCGAATCATATTGTTCTGGTTTTGGAAAGGCGAGCGGTTGGGCGTCAGCCCTCCGTGTCTGCGCATGACACGCGACGTGCATGTCTGAGTCTTTCAGGCATCCGATGACGACTCGCCGGATTCACTTCCGACCGCGCGGAGTATATGTTTGACTCACTTGCCTACTCAAATCGCCCCGATTCAGCGGTTCAATCTGCAACTCAGAAATACCGAACGGACACAAGCATGGATCTGAGAATTCAAAATCTCTGCAAGACATACGCAAACGGCGTTCGAGCTCTCGAAAACGTGTCACTGACCATACGGACAGGCATGTACGGGCTGCTCGGCCCCAATGGAGCCGGCAAGTCGACTCTTATGAGAACACTGGCGACTCTGCAGGATGCGGATTCGGGATCCGTGCAGCTGGGAGACCTGAACGTTTTGCAGCAGAAGCAGGAAGTTCGGAAGCAGCTGGGGTATCTGCCTCAGGAATTTGGCGTCTATCCTCGAACTTCCGCCCGCGAAATGCTGGACCATATCGCGATCCTGAAAGGCATTACCAACCGTCGCGAACGGCGTGAGCTGGTGGATGCGATGCTGGAACGAGTCAACCTGTTTCAGCATCGAAAAAAAGCCATCAGCGGATTCTCCGGCGGCATGAAACAGCGGTTCGGAATTGCTCAGGCACTCCTGGGAAACCCACGACTGGTTATCGTTGACGAACCCACCGCCGGGCTTGATCCTGGCGAACGCAATCGGTTCTACAACCTGCTTTCCGAGATCGGCGAAAACGTCATCGTCATCCTGTCGACACACATCGTTCAGGACGTCAAGGAACTCTGCACGAACATGGCAATCATCAACCTGGGCAAGGTGACGTATTCAGGTCCGCCAGGTGATGCGGAGATGGAGCTTCGCGGCAAGGTCTGGCAGAAGTCCATTTCAAAGCAGGATCTGGAATCCTATCGATCACAGTATCAGGTCATCTCCACCACGCTGGTCGGTGGAGCTCCGCTGATTCACATTCTGAGCGATACGAATCCGAACAACGGATTTACGAGTGTTGATCCGGATCTGGAAGACGTATTCTTCTCGCGTGTCCAGCAGGTGGCGTAACAAGGGCTGACAGCCCTTGACCCGGTTCGAGCTACCGCTCGGAAACCTATGGCCCGCTCACGTTGTTCGCTTGTGTTCGTCAGAATTCGGGACTGAGCCCCTGGGCCGTGTGAACTCTGCCCCGAAGTGAAAGGCTAACTTGTGTTCTCAAATTTTTTTCGCTTCGAGGTGTCGTACTGGCTGCGCGGCTTCATGCTCTGGATCTTTATTCTGGTGAACGCGCTGCTGATTCTGGCGGCTGTCTCCAGTGACAATGTGCGAATCGGCGGAGCTCTTGAGAACACTGATCGCAATGCACCGCATGTGATTCAGACCTTTTACGCCACGATGGGACTGGTGTGCTGTCTGATGACTGCCGCTTTTGTGAACTCCGCAGCTTCGCGCGACTTTGCGTACAACACCAGCGGCATTGTGTTCAGCAAGCCGATCAGCAAACTATCCTACCTCATGGGCCGCTTCTGGGGTTCGACGCTGATTGCCGTGCTGCCGTTGCTTGGGGTGTCGATCGGTATTCTGATCGGAAAGGGAATGCCGTGGGTCGATGCCGAGCGTTGGGGGCCGGTGAATTGGGGTGCGCATCTTTGGGCGATTCTGGTCTTTGCCCTTCCGAACACGATCTTTATGGCGGCCATCATCTTTGCGATCGCCGTCTGGACGCGGAGCACGATTGCTTCGTTCCTCGGAGTCATCCTTCTGCTCGTCGGTTACAGCGTCGCGGAATCGTTGCTTGGCGATCTGGAAAACCTGCAGCTCGCTAAGCTCGCCGATCCTTTCGGAATTCGCACGTTTTCTCTGGAAACGCGTTACTGGACGGTCGCCGAAAAGAACTCGCAGTACATGACGCTCACCGGCATGATGCTCTGGAATCGGCTGATCTGGTTCAGTGCCGGAATGCTGATTCTGGCCACTTCCTGCTGGAGATTCTCCTTCGCCGATCGATCCTCGCGTTCGTCCCGCAGGCCTGCCACTCCGGAACCTGCCGTTCGAG
>JAYSPO010001310.1:0-10997 GCA_043722015.1 Candidatus Kuenenia sp.
TCAGAGACCGGCACAAACTTCCATGCTCCAAGTGGCTCTGCGGCTGGCGGTACATAGAAGCCGTAGTTTCCTTTTCGCGTACACACAAGTTCCGGGACACCGTCGCCGGTGATGTCTGCAAACTGCGGCGCTTCGTTGCTGACGGAATCAGCGACCGGATGTTTTTCCCAAAGTCCCGTCAGGCCGTCCTTGCCAGGATTGCGATAGACATAGGCTGGTGTCCCAGGAAATCCCACCACCAGAATATCGTTCGCACCATCTTTGTCGAAGTCATGCACCCAGTTGAAAAAGTTATCGGCGTAACCGTCGCGATTCTGAGGCACCGCAGGGTAGATCTCCTGCATTGCCGTGTATTCCGGACCAGCATACCAGTGCGGGCCATAGACAATATCCGTCGCGTCGTCGCCATTCAGGTCACCAGCGGCGATGCCTTCTGAGTAATACACATCCGATAGCTGCTGCAGTTCAAACGAATGCAACTTGAAATCTTCAGCGGTGGCAACAGTCACAAGCGGCAACAGAAACAAGACGGTCACTAGTCGCGATGTCATGGGGGGGAATCCCGAATCCTGGTGGGAAGAGAATTCTGAGAAGCGGACATCTCCTCAGGGGAAAAAGACGGCAGGAGCCGACATGTTGCCAAATTGCGACGAAAATAGCCAGGCATTGAAAAGTTCAGGTCCGCAGTATTTCCGGAATGCGCTTTTTCTGCATCATGCGCAGGGTTTCCCTGAAGGGTTCCGGGGTATCTCGCAAAATGCACGTTGCCTTTTTCCGACTTCAGCACCTCCTCGCGACAGTTTTCGATCTAGGGTTCGAATTGTCTGAGTTGCATTGGAGCAACACGCTTCTTCAGACATTCCGATTTTTTGGACACGGAACGCCGAATCTGTAACGCACACCTGAATCAGCTCTGACGGCAGAATTTCCCACGATGGCAAATGCACCAATCCAATCGCAATCCTGCGGCGAACTCACGGATGATGACACGCATGGATCGTTCGCGTCGAATTCAAGCGACAACGCAATCAATTCGTTGTCAACGATCTCAGGCAGACTGAAATTGTTGTGGTTCAGACTTCCCTGGCGGCACATCTCGATTTTGGTTGCGATCCTGATGACGGGCCTTGTCGTCGGCATCCTTGTGCAGGTCGACGCCCGGCAGGAGCAAGCGCATCATTGGTTTGGTGCGCGTTTGCTGCTTGGAAATGCGGCTACGATCTTTGTCGGATTCGGGTTTGCCATCTACGGCTGCCTGATCAATCGCCAGCTGCGGCAAAAAATTCAGCATCAGGAACGACTCGGCCCCTACACGCTCCACGAACTCATCGGTTCCGGTGGCATGGGGGATGTCTACCTGGCTGAGCACCAATTGTTGAAACGGAAGTGCGCAATCAAGCTGATTCGACGCGACAGAGCCTCCGACCGTCGCATGCTGGCTCGCTTTGAACGTGAAGTCAAAGCCACAGCACAATTGACACACTGGAATACAGTGCAGGTGTATGACTATGGACGCACACCGAATGGCACGTTTTACTATGCGATGGAGTATCTTCAGGGGCTCAATCTTCGGCAGTTGGTAGATCAATTCGGGCCGCAATCACCAGCGCGAGTTGTCTACATCCTGCGGCAACTGTGCGGCGCGCTGCACGAGGCTCATTGCTGCGGAATTGTGCATCGCGACGTCAAACCCAGTAATATTTTTCTGGCAGAGCGAGGTCATGTGTACGACGTGGCCAAGCTTTTGGATTTTGGCCTGGTAAGTCCAGCGCGATTTGGTCCTGACACGATTTGCTGTGTCAGCGGGGAATTACAGGGATCACCGCGATTTATGTGTCCTGAACAGGCACGCGGCCAAAAGCCTGACTGCCGCGGAGACATCTATTCGCTGGCAGTGGTCGGCTTTTATCTGCTTTCCGGTCGCGTGCCGTTTGAAGAAGACAATCCTGTGATGCTGGTCCTCGCTCACGCGACAATGCAGCCTCCGCAACTGGCAGATTTCGGAGTCGAAGTACCGCAGGACCTGTCAGATATTATCAGCAAGTGCCTGAGCAAGCAGGCGGCAGACAGGTTTCAGACGCCTCGTGAACTTCACGAGGCTCTGGATGACTGTGTCTGCGGCAACGACTGGACATGGCGTGATGCGGAAGCGTGGTGGCAAAAACAACCGAAGCTGGACCATAGTCAAACCGACGAGCAGACCAACCTGGCGCTGGAAACGCAAACGGTCGCAAAAGCGGTCGCACAAGATCCGGAAGAAACCCTCGTCGTCGAAAATCGTGTGGCACTCGGCAGCGTATTTTGACAACAACGCAGTTCTCAAGTCAATGACAAGGCCCTTCTGCCGCGCGTCAGAGATTCAACTGCAGCCACGTTGACGGGTCAAGCGCGATCGGGAAATCATCGCCGATACTCAGCGGTAACTGGCCCAGTTCTGTGTCTTCCACGACGACGTAAAAGCCCAGGTGGCCGATCTCGGGCGTCTCCGCAAAACCAGGGATCTGCACCGCTGGTATCCAAAGTTCCAGGCGATAACCATCGCTGACTGATTCGACAGCAACGACGACTTTCTTCGCATCCTGTTCTCGGTGTGTGCCACGCTGCTGAGCAATGTCAACAAACTGTACGGTTGGACCGTCATCGGCCGCTTCGTCTGAGGGCAGAATCTGCAACGAAGTACAGAATTGAGTCGCGCGATGGACGTTGGCAGTGTGTCGAGTATCAATGAAGACCAACACATGATCGGAATGCTTCAGGTCGTGTCGTCGGCCTGAAAGCTCCTGCTTTTTGCCATGCACAATCAATTCCATGCCCAAGCCATCGGGATTCCATGCGAGCCTGACATCAAGGACCGCTGCCCCTTCATTCATCGTCGCTGGTACGAATACGCGCGCGGTATCCGGGAGTTGCAGCCTCCGACCTTTCTTCCTCGGCAGGTCATCCATTCGCGGTATGGAGAGTTGATATTGAAACAGAAAGGAAGGTGGCACAATCATGGATCAGACTCAGGATTTTTTACAGGCATATTGTCCGGATGGAGTGCATGGTCAGGTGGAGAGACTGCTTCCATCTTCATGACGATGGGATACAGCCACCTGGCCCACAGAAAGTACTGGAGTACGAAAAATATGAGCATTCCAAAACCGGCCAGCACCATCAGCAGGACACCCGGGATCACAACTGCCACCAATCCTGTGAATGCTGCACTCATGACAAAACCGACAAACAGCGCAATGGCCACTGTTGGAGGCTGAGCTTCACGCTGCCTTGCAGCCCGCGTCCCTGGCAGCGGCAGTTCGGTCATACCAGATTTCCGTTGCGGATAATGTGGCTCAACGCTTCGTACCGAATCAGCATCCCTGCCTGAATGGACGCATGCACTTTGGCTTCGGTGAGCAGGTAGCCGAGCATGCCGCCAGGCGGCAGGAATTCGATGCGATCAGTCAGACGGCACTGACCATCAGCGACAATCTCAATTTGTTGCGAATGTTTCCAGGCTCGCAACGGCCCTTCTACAAGGTCCTCAACAATCTGCAATTTTTCGACAGTCACATATTCATGTGTCGCGCGCTGTTTGAATCCATACGCTGTGACTCGGAACTCGATCCGTTGCCCCAGCGTCACGATCTCCGGCGCAGACAGGATTTCCAGATGCAGATCGGGATCGCTGATCTGCGGCAAGTTGGCCGTGCGTCCCAGAAATGCCCGCAACTCTGCGGCGGAACATTCGAGGATCGATGAAGACACGGATTCCGGCATAATTCTAATCCCGCACTGTTTTCTCGGCCAGCACCAGGTCAAGATGATCCTGAAGGCGTTTTGTTTCCTCTTCCGGAGCCAGCGTTAACGCTGTTCCGAGCCATTCTTTTGCTTCGGCGAACTTGCCATTTTCGGCCAACGCCACCGCAAGTGTATCAAGTGTGTTCCATTGCTTGTATTGAGTGATGGCACATGCCTGCTTTGCCAGCGTCAATGCGCGTTCTTTGTTACGGATCGAGTCTTCCGGCGCGGTCACCAGCAACCATGCCAGATCGTTGACCGCTTCGTATGAATTCGGGCTGAACTGTATTGCAGACTCAAGGTCTGCGATGGCTTTGGCATATTCATTCTTCCCGACCCAGGCAAACGCCCGGTTTTCCATCGCATCCACGTATTGCGGGTAAATCTTCAGAGCGTTCGTAAAATCCGCGACAGCCTCGTCGAGCTTCTTAAGTTCCTGATAGACGACGCCGCGATTGTTCAGCGCTTCCGGATACAGCGGCACGAGGTTCAGTGCAGCTTGCAGGTCCTGCAGCGCATTTTGCTGATCATTGAGTGCGATATAGGCCAAAGCCCGATTGTTCAACACTAAGGGGTTTTTTGCTTCAATTGCAATCGCGCTGGTAAAATCCTGAATAGCGGCCTTAAAATCTCCTCTGAGATAACTGACCTGTCCTCGGTTATTGAGTGCTCCCGCATTTCGCGGTTCCTTCCTCAGGCTTTCAGCAAAATCCGCGATTGCCTTCTCGTACTGCCTGTGGGCGAGATAGGCGACGCCTCGCAGATGATAGTTTTCTGCCGTTTTGTGTTGATCAATGCGTTGCGTAAACGTTTCGATGGCGGCATCAAACGGGATTGCGTCTTTCTCCCAGAGCCAACCGCCTTTCTCGGCAATCCACAGCCATTCGCCATTTGTCAGCGAGACAGTAAAAACTTCCCCGACGTAGCTCTCCCAAACCGTGGCGACAGGTGTCCGTAATTTCGCCTTTTCCTGGATGATAATCACTTGTGTGCCGATGCGTGGATCCTTTGAGTTGAAACCGGAGTTTGCACGCTGCCCATAGACTTCCGAAGTATTCCACGTCAGACAGCACAACAATGCCTGTGCCACGAAAAAGCTAAAGCGACTCATCAAGCATAAGCCCTGACAAAAAAGAGGTTCAAAGCTGAGATGTTTCAATCAGGTGGGGTAGCGCCGAGCGGATTCGGGACGCATGTTGCTCGGTAATCGGCGACAATGGCGGGGCGACAACAGGTTGACATAAGCCAAGTTCGTGCATCGCCATTTTCAGTCCTGGGATCAGCTTCATCTGACCGTCATCGTCATTATACACAGATTCAAAAATACGGCGAATCAGTAATTCTCCTTCCGCGATCGCTACATGATCGCCGCGTGTCGCGGCTTTGTAAAGTGAAGTGTAGACATGCGGCAACAAGTTCGCTCCGCCGCAAACCCCGCCTGCGGCACCTGAGAATACAGCTTCCGCCAGACGTTCTTCCGGGCCCATGAAAATCACAAAATCGCTGCGATGACAATGCCTTCCGCAAAGACTTTCAAAGTATGCCATATCGCCGCCGCTGTCCTTGATCCCGATGATATTTGGATGATGTGATAATGAATCCACAGTCGCGGGCTCCAGCACAACGCCCACGCAGGACGGCATATTGTAGAGCATCAGGGGCAACGGCGATGCCGTTGCAAGTGCGTCAAACCATGCTTCCAACGCCTGCTGAGAAACATCGAAATAAAACGGAGCCGCAGCCACGATTGCTGCCGCCTGACAACGTGCTGCGTGTTCGGCCAGTGCAATCGATTCGGCAAGACATGTATCCGTGACACCCACAAACACGGGGACTCGCCCGGCAGCGGCTTCGCAGGTGAGTTCCACCATTTCATAGCGCATCTGATAGGTCAATGAAGGCCCTTCACCCGTCGTTCCGAGCACAAAAAGTCCCGACACGCCGCCGGTAATCAAATGTTGCACAATTCGACCGACAGCTGGACCATCAATTTGATCAGGGGTCAACATCGGAGAAACGACGGGCGGAATTACGCCAGAGAAGGATGGCATATCGAAGTGACGCCTGAAGGAGATGTGTTTCGAGTTGAGCAGTGCTCACGCAGGTCAGTATGCACGCGACACCCCGCGAAGCCCAATGAATTCTGCAACGATGAAAATGTTCCTGAACTCCGCAAGCTGGCGATGGCGGATCGTTGGCTCCTGCGGGTTGCCCAGGATCTACCGAACCCGAATCGGAAATTCACATGCCGAGGGCTGTTCCGCAATTCGGAGTGTCCATCGAAAAACCGTTGGGAATTTTCAAGTTGAGACTCAACTGTGGTCAGGGGGCAGTCCGAAAAAGCAAGCACCGCTAGTCAGCAATTACTGCCGAAGTCCGAAACTCGTGGTGCTTCAGATTCTTCATAACCCGCATCGTGCAAAGACTTTGCGAACTCAAATCTGGATCACAAAGCATTCGCAATTCTCGGTTTTTTTGCGAGAAGAAGGGTACAAATTGATAAACGACGATTGGGTTGACCTTGACTTCAGGGTAAACTCCCCGGCTTGCGAAAAATGGACCCATTTGAGCATTTGAATGCTGTTCATGGTTCTGATTCAAGATGAGTGTGGCGTGTTGACCACAATTTACTTCCGAATCAGACTTTTTCATGGTTGAATATGCAGGGATTTGAACGGCTTGCGTCATGTTGGGATATCTCCCATGCAGGACGCATCTCACTCATGGACTGCAACTTCGGATTTTTCCAGGAGAGACGATGTATACGTTGCTGACAGGTGCCACTGGATTGGTTGGACGATATCTGGTTCGTGACCTGCTTTTGAATGGCCATCAACTGGCTGTCATAGTCAGGCCATCACGCCGCCAATCTCCACGTGAACGCATGGAAGAAATCATGCAGCACTGGGAACGTGAACTGGGCCGCCAATTGCCCAGACCAATTGTGCTGTCCGGTGACATTACCGAAGCTGGTTTCGGGCTTTCTGCTGACGACAGCGCATGGGTCCAGCAGAGCTGCGACACGATCATTCACAGCGCTGCCATTCTGGAATTCTATGGCAAAGACCGCACCGCTGAGCCGTGGCGTACGAATTTGAACGGCACACAGAACATGATCAATTTGTGTCGTGATCTGGGCATTCACGACATTCACTATGTGTCCACAGCGTACGTAGCCGGATATCAGGACCGCTGCGTGATGGAGAGCAGTCTGGACGTCGGTCAGACGTTCCGCAATGACTATGAAGAAAGCAAGTTCATGGCCGAATCGCTCGTGCGCGCGATTGACTTTGCGGACCATGTGACTGTCTATCGTCCTGCGGTCATCGCTGGTGATTCAAGCACCGGCTACACCAACACCTACCACGGAATCTACTTGTATCTACGACTGATGGCATTAATGATCCCGACAATTCCCGTGGGACCGGACGGAAAACATAGTACGCCGATCCGCATGCGGATGACAGGTGACGAACGGCGGAACATCATCCCGGTCGAATGGGTTTCGGCGGTCATGTGCCGATTGTTCGAGACAAAGGAGGCACGCGGACTGACCTACCATATTGCTCCGGAGAATCCCATCACCTCAGGTGAGATCATTGAATTTTGCGGAGACTGTTTCAATTCGACCGGTGCTACGTTCTGCGGTCACGGTGAGATTGATCCCCCAGGTCCGACTCGGGATGAAAACGAAGATCAATGGATGTTCGAAAGGATGTATTGGGAGAATGCCGAGACATACGCGCCCTACGAACGCAGCGACAATGTTTTTGATCTCACAAACTTGAAAAGATTTACAGGGGATATTGTCTGTCCGGATTTCGACCGCACGGTGATGAGTCGTTATATCGAATACGGTAATGAAGACCGCTGGGGCAAGCGCAAGCCGGAAACTGAACCAATCTCATTCTGGGCTGAAGATCAATTGTGTGCGTTGTCATCCAATGCTCCTGAAACCGGCGTGCAGACGATCGGCCTGGATGTGAGTGGACCAGGTGGTTGCCAATTAACAGCGGTCGTGTCCCGCAACGGCATTCATTCTGTGGTTCGCGGCTTGCCTGATGACACGGCTCCTGTGCTGCACGTATCGAATGCAGAAATTGCGGACCTGGTTCAGTCTGGCACCGCGAGAAGGCTGGCAACAGCTGACTGGGATCTGCAGAAAGGTATGTCCACTGAAGCCCTGAGCGAACTGCTGCTGGGGGCGTTACAGCCGGATTCAATCGGATCGAGAGCATGAATCGACGACCCGATCAGTTCCTGCTGATCGTGACGTTGCTTCCGCTTTGCTGGCTTTCAATGATGGCCGTCCACGAGGGCGGCCATTTTCTTTGTGCACGACTCACGAACGGTCGGGTGACGTCCGTCGTCCTGCATCCATTGACCATCTCACGCACCGATGTCATGCCGAATCCTCAGCCGTTGATTGTCTGCTGGGGTGGTCCGATCCTCGGTTGTGCCGCCCCGCTGATTCTTTGGGAAATCTGCCGAACGCTGATTGCGCGGCTCGCTTTCCTGATGCGTTTCTTTGCGGGATTCTGCCTGATCGCAAATGGTGCGTATCTTGGTGTCGGGTCGTTTGAAGGCATTGGTGATGCCGGCGAATTGCTACGCCTCGGAATGTCGGTGCCGATGTTGTGGGGATTCGGACTGCTGGCTGTTTCAGCGGGCCTTCTGGTTTGGCACAGGACCGGGCCCGACTTCGGCTTCGGTCACCATGCGAAAGCAATCGATCCTGCGGCTCCAGGACTGACCGCGATGCTGCTTGTCATAATTGTTGCGATGGAATTGTTGTTTGGTCATCCCTGAACTTTGCGTTCCCGCCGCAAACTGACCAGAATAGCGGCGTTCAGACGTAAGGTTCTTTTTCAGACAGGTCTTTCGTGTGTGCTGTCGTGTTGCCACAGGTGTCATCTCAATTCTTCTGGCCGGCAGCTTGATTCTGTCTGTCGGGCAAACAGCGACTGCGTGCGCCCCAAAGGCACTGCATCCGATTTCCGTGACGGAAGCCAGTATCTTTGTCACGCGTTCAAAAGCCATAGTGCGGATTCAGATGTTTGCCGAAGACCTGATCTTGTTTCAGGGATTGGAGCCGAACGATCAGGATCGCATCTCGCCCGAAGACCTGAAACGCGGTCTGGCAGACCACCGGGCATTTCTGCTGGAACGAGTCACTCTGCGAGATGCCAAAGGCGAACCGATCAAGGGAGAAGTGACAGACGTTAAGCCGTTTGAAATTCCGGGAGACGGAATCCTCAGCACCGACATGATGCTGCATACGGCAACCTACGAACTGGAGTTTCCGTTTTCCGAGCCGCCTGAATTCCTGACGATTCAACAGGACATGAGTGACGAGAACTTCATCATCCCCAGCGAAATGAAACTGACCGTCCATCAATCAGGCACAGCGTTGAACTATACCGAATCACTGCTACCCGGAGCTTCGACGACGGTCCGCTTTGACTGGGAGCAGGCAATCACCGAAGACGCCTCGGACGCTGAATGGGAGACGTGGTTTTCCAAACAGCGTGAAGCCACGCTTGGAATCACGAGCTACAGCAGCGTCTATTCGTTTGTGTACATTGAACCCAACGAAATCCGGCACGAAATCCTGATTCCGCTCGCGACACTGAAGACGATTTTGCCGGTGCAGAGTCGCGATGTTTCGTTTATTGAGATCGATGAGCAAGAGCCTATTCGGACTCTGATTCGGGATTGGCTACGCGAAGAAAACCCGGTCACCATCAATGGTGCCCGCGTGATGCCCGAGTTTTCCCGGATCGACTTTTACGGTCTTGATCTTCGCGATTTTGCCGCACAGGCGGCGGAACAGAAAGTCAGTCTGGCCAGTGGTCGCGTCGGCATCATTCTGCGATATCGAACACCCGAAGACGCTGTGCGTGACGCGACTGTGACCTGGGAGAAATACTATTCCACGATGAACAAGATTCAGTCGGTTGTGATCTCGTATCCGGATCGGATCGACCGATTCGAATTTTCAAAGCATAACAAGGCGATTGACAATGTGCTCAAGTGGACGTGCGATCCCACTGCTCTGCCGCAACCGATCAAACCCGTTCCGGCAGTAATCGTTCTGCGACCAGAATTCCTGATTCCCATCGGCAGTCTGATCTGTCTGACAATTGCGTTCGTCAGCCTGCGGATTCCGAAAAACTCCATTCGGCTGTTGGTCAGTGGAGCAGCAATAATTCTGGCGATTGCGGGATGGCGTCCAACGGGATTCGCGATCGATCATCCATGGCGACTACCGCCGGAATTGAGCGAAGCGCAGGCGACGGAAATTTTTCAGAAACTGCATCAGGGCGTCTATCGATCGCTGGATTTCGGCAGTGAGGATCGCGTTTACGACGTGCTGGCAACCAGCGTCGATGGCAGCCTGCTGGAGAAACTCTATCTGCAGCTTCATCAGAGTCTGGAGATGCGGGAACAAAGCGGTGCCGTCGCCAGAATTCAGTCAATCAAGTACGAGAACGGCAAACAGGCGATGCGTTCTTCAATAACAGTTCCGTGGCCTGGCTTTGAATACAGCTCCACATGGACCGTCGCAGGCACCGTCGAACACTGGGGCCACATCCACGAACGCCAGAATCGCTTCGACGCAGTTTTCACGATCGAACCCCGCGACGGCAATTGGAAAATCACGCGCATGGACATCGCTGGTCAACAGCAAATTGCAGCAAAAACGCGTCTGCGATGATTTGCGAAGCGGATCAGGAATATACAAAACGCACTGCAGGCTGGCCACAAAGAGGCACAAAACGCACAAAAAGGCGGCAGCCGTTTTCGGTTCGAAACCTCAGCCCTGAATTTCTTTTGCGACTTCTTTTGTCTGTTGTGGCTTTTTGTGGCTCGGAAAGGAATCAACCAATGGTCGAATCTTCAAGATCAAATGTCGTCCGAGCCAGAACAGATTTGACTGACGCAGAAGTTAATTGCATTTGTGATGTGATTCGTGAATGCGGATTTGGTTTGCACAACTATCTTGGGTCGGGA
This sequence comes from Candidatus Kuenenia sp., assembly GCA_043722015.1. GTDB lineage: Bacteria > Planctomycetota > Planctomycetia > Planctomycetales > Planctomycetaceae > SXXK01. Next base: position 10,795 of record JAYSPO010001310.1, read on the forward strand.
TTTCGTGAGAAAGCCTACGAACGTGGTTTGATTCATCGCTTGACTAAGCGAGGCATCAAAGTGTGTGTACAGCCATCTGTGTCGATTTTCGACGAAGACGGCACTGAACTGATTGAAGAAACGCTGGATCTGATCGTGGAAGATGTTCTGATCCTTGAACTAAAGGGTTCTTCTCGGAATTTAGTGGGTGTATTCGAGTGGGT
>JAYSPO010001311.1:0-2244 GCA_043722015.1 Candidatus Kuenenia sp.
GGGAGCGGTGTAGTGCCAAGGACACCCATGCCAGAAGCAACCATCGACAAACACCGCCACCCGCTCGACAGGAAACACAAAATCGGGCCGCCCGAACACCGGCCGATTCCTCCGCCACCCGCTGATCCCGTGCGAGCGAAAGATCGAGATCATCCGCAACTCGGTCCCTCGATTCCCCCGCGACCGAATCCGCGACATGACCTCGGAACGTTTGGCTTTGGTGAAGATGTCGGCCATCGGGATGTCCTTGAAACACAGCTACCACGGACAGTCTGTTCAGCGAGCCGAAGGGTTGGCGTTGCCAACATTCGTGTTAGTAGACAGAACGAGTGATGTGCGGAACTCGCTCTCTTGTGCTGAGACGAGAGACCGTCTCCATTTTTTCTTGTCGCCGTACAGATTGTTTACAAGTGCTACCTCAACGGCATTCTCTAAGTCGAACACAGGCCGATCAATTTCCCGACTAACTCGAAATGCCCACACATCGACAAGAAATCGTCCTGCAATCAATGCGAACTCATGTCCTTCACAATCCTTCGCCACAGAAGCCATTGGATTCTCCTTGGTGAAATACCCCCATATTTCTCCGTTGAAATCCATTGCGACTTTCTTCGCGCAATCGGTACATACACAGCAGTCTCCTCCGCTGCGGAATGTCCAACGACCTTCTTCTTCGTCGTATTCCGCTTCGTCACAAAGTTGGTGAAAGAAAGCGGTAATCTGCGTTTTTGTTGGAGTTGGCAATGTGCTACTCATGTTGAGAAGAGTTTCAAGTTGATCTCCGTAAGCCCGGTGTTAGCCACCCATTCAAAACCTGGCAGGAAGCGCATCCGATGGCAAGTCGAACGCCGAGTGTGAAGTGGACGCGCGAGCAGACGTTGATCGCGATCAATCTGTACTGCAAGCTGCCGTTCGGGAAGCTTCACAAGGCGAACCCGGTCATCGTGAGTGTCGCCAAGAAAATGGGACGTACTCCAAGCAGCCTCGGGATGAAGCTCTGCAATTTCGCATCGCTTGATCCGATTCAAAAAGCGCGCGGCATCGCGGGACTGGTGGGCGCGTCACGGCAAGATCAGGAAATGTGGGACGAGTTCCACTCGAACGTGAAGACTCTCGGTCCCGAGAGTGAGCAATTGCTCGATGACCTCTTCAATCTCGACACCGAACAAGAGATCGACGTTCAGCAGCAAGACCAGATTCAGATTCAACGGTCGCGACAGGCGTCGAAGCCAAGCGACTCGACCGAGACAATCGCCACCGTGCGAGTCCGTCGCGGGCAGCAGTTCTTTCGTCAGGCGATCTTGTGTGCCTATGGTGGCCGGTGCTGCATCAGTGGCATCAACGTGCCACAGCTTCTGGTCGCCAGTCATATCAAACCGTGGAGCGACTTCCCCGACGACCGCCTCGACCCACGCAACGGTCTGTGCCTCTCAAGCCTCCACGACGCCGCATTCGATGTCGGCCTCATCACACTTGATGAAAAGTTGGCAGTGGTCCTGAGTAAGCGTTTGCGCGGCTATTTCCCTCAGCCCACGCTGGAACAAAACTTCAATCAGTTCGCGGGACATCGCATCCGACTTCCGGACAAACTCGCAGAACCTGCCGCTGAGTTTTTGGAGTATCACCGCAACAACCTATTCGACGACTGAACGCGTTTTCGGAATTGGCTGCGAAAGCAGGTGCGGCATTGGTTGTGACAAATCGAAATTGCGAATGAAAGAAGAAATCATGATTCGTGCAGTGCTGGCAGTTGGTTTGGTGTTGTTCGTGGCGGAAGTCAGTTGGGCAGAGGATGCCTCTGCGGTGATTGTCAGTGCGGTTTATGGGGACTTCGGGAAGGACGGGGCGAAGGTCGATTCGGCGAAGACCGTCGATGTCACGCAGAAGGTGGCGGGGGCGGTGCGGGAGGGGAAGGTTTCGTTGGAAGTGACCAACGAGTTGTTTGGTGATCCGGCGGAGCAGGCTTCCAAGACGTTGAAGGTGAAGTTCAAAATTGGATCGGTGGAGTCCGAGGTCAGCGTCGTCGAGGGGGAGACGCTGCTGATCCCGGTTACCAAGTTGGAAGGGGCGCTCGTCATTCACAAGGCGGTCTATGGTGACATCGCCGGGGACGCGGTGAACGACGTGACTCAGGACTTGAAGGGTCGGCTGAAAGACAACGGCGTGGAGATCGAAGTGTCGAACGATCAGTTCGGCGACCCGGCGTCAGGGGTCTTCAAACGGTTGCGGGTCGAGTACAGCATC
>JAYSPO010001312.1:0-5991 GCA_043722015.1 Candidatus Kuenenia sp.
CCCGCGAGGGGCGATTCAAATTCAAAGATCGCCGCGTTGTCTTTCTTCGCTGTCGTTCGCACGACCCACGCAGTTGCAGGCTTGTCATCGACGGCGTTCGCCAGCGGTTGATTCTCATCTTCAAATGCCGCAAAGACCGGCTTCAGTTTTGCGACCTGAGCAGCGTCGCCGGCCTGCGAATCGAGCGGACGAGCAGTCACGGTGAGCTCGGCGAGTTGAAAACTTCCGTCACCGCTGAGCCCCGGTCCGCGCTGCGGCAGTGACTTATCCGTGAAGGCATCCAGACGGAGCGACTGTATATTCTTCTGATGCGTCTGGAACGTCAGCCGATACTCTTCTTCGTTCCGGACGCTGCGACGCTGACCGCGCTGCCGGACATTCGCCCCCGGATTCAGCAGGCCGTCGTGCGCTATGATCCCGCCCGGCAATTCCTTCAGCCAGGAACGTTCCGCTTCGACAGCAATCGGTTCCAGCGCCTGCCAGCGAGTCGCTTCGGGTTGCTTCGGCAGTTCGCTGTCCTTCCATGCGGTGAAGCGGGCTGGCAGTTCAGTCGATACAAATGCCGCGAGTGCCGCCACGAGCGGTTCATGTTCGGCCTGATGTTTCTCGATCGCACGTTCTGTTGCGGCTGCGTCGAGATCAAGCGTGCGCGGGCCATGCGCCGTTTGTGCCAGAGATGCCGCCAGAGCGTAGTAGTCCTGATGTGGAATCGGATCGTATTTGTGTTCATGACACCGAGCGCAACCCAGCGTCAGTCCCAGCATTGAGCCACCAATTGTCATCATCATGTCGTCGAGCTGATCGTAACGAATCCGCTCGACAGTCTTGGCCGTGATCTGTCCAGGATATGGCCCGGCCACAAGAAATCCTGTGGCTGCCGCACCTTCGATGTCATCAGGAGCGAGCACATCCCCGGCCAACTGCATCCGCACGAACTGGTCGTAGGGCATATCATCGTTGAGACCACGAATGACCCAGTCACGGTAGTGATAAGCTCCGGGACGAAACCCGTCGAACTCATAACCTCCACTTTCGGCAAATCGCGCGGCGTCAAGCCAGTGGCGTGCCCATCGCTCACCATACGCGGGCCTCGCCAGCAGTTCATCGACGACCTTCTCAAACGCCTGCGGCGACGTGTCCACCACGAACGCAGCGACCTGTTCCGGCGTCGGCGGCAGGCCGATCAGATCGAAGCAGGCCCGGCGGATCAACTTCTCTTTGCTCGCCGGATGATTCGGCTTAAGGCCCTGCGACTCCTGAGCCTGTCGGATGAAGCCATCGACCGGCTTCTGAGCGTCCGGCAACGCGACTTCCTTCAGCGGCAGGAACGACCACCACTGCCTGCCCTCGTCGAGGTTAATCTCGCGTTTCTGTTTGACCGGTACCTCGCCGGTCCGCGGGTCAGGTGCTCCGAGATCGATCCACTTTGCGAAGTCGGCGATCAATTCGTCGGGCAGTTTGCCAGTGGGTGGCATTTCCATGCCGTCATACTTCAGTGCTTTGAGCAGCAGGCTTTCCGCCGATTTTCCCTTAACCAGCAAGACTTCGCCTGATTCGCCGCCAGCAGCAACTCCCGCCGCTGAGTCGAGATACAACTCCCCCTGCAGCTTCTTTTTATCCCGTGCTTCGACCGAATGGCAGCCATAACAATGTTCCACAAGTACCGGGCGAATCTTCTGTTCGAAGAACTGCACGCCTTCCTCATCCGCAGCTTGCGAGATCATCGGAATCGTCATGGCCAAAGAAACGGCAATCTGTATCAACGTTCTCATAAGAGGGGCGAGTCTGCGGTGGTGGAAAGTGGTGTTCAATCAGCGTGGAATGGATATCATCACAAGTCAGGGATGCTCAATTCAACCGACAAATCGAATTTTGTGCAGTGCAATGCCGTTCTCTTCTTACCAGGCTTCTTTAAAGACGGCAATTCGGAGGATTATGAGTTTCGGGTTGAAATCAACCTGGCGGCCGATCCCGGTGAAGGATTTTTCGCCGGAGGCTCTGCCTGTCTCGATTCAGGGGGCGATCAGCAGGACTTCGTCGTCGCAGTCTCGAGCACGCATCACGAACACTTTTACGCCACAGAATCCGGCCTACTTGACCGCTGTTCGGACCAGTCCGACAAGGATACCACGAATCTCGACTCGTGATAAAGGGTATTGCATCTCAGCCATCTGATCGTTTGCTGGCATCAAAGTGATGATGTTCTTCACTTTTTTGAAGCGTTTCAGCGTCGCTTCACCACCATCGACGACAGCCACAACTGTGTCCCCGGCTCTAGCGGCATTGGTACGTCGAACAATCGCCAGGTCTCCATCGTTGATTCCATCCAGAATCATGGAGTTGCCTTTGACTCGCAGCAGAAAATGACCATGTGGGTCAAAAACTTTCGTCAAATCAAAGGTCTCGATATCTTCAATGGCGTCGATTGGCAATCCAGCGGCAATGTTCCCCAACACTCGAAATGGTACCTGCTGATGCCCGGCCTCCCCCAGCAGCAAATCAGGATCGACACCGAGTTCTTCAGCAATCCTGGTTAACGACTTTCGACCTATCTGATCTTTGCCGTTCTCAATTTTTGACAGGTGGGTGAAATGAATACCCACCTGGCTGGCAAGTTGCCGCAGTGTGATACCACGTGCTTGCCGCGCTTCTCGTATCATTGCTCCAACGTGCGGACTCATTGCTGAACCTGCAGCGCAGATGCTGTTCTCTGAACAATGTCTTCCTGAAACGGTGGGAGCTCTGCTCGGCGAATTCTGTCGGATGCGGGAGCATCAAACGCCAGACTGCAGCTCCCATCACTTGTCTCGATGACCACAATCCGCATACGTTCGTTCACGATGATTTCTTCGCCTTTGCGGCGGCGCAAAACAAGCATGTCTGTCTCCCCTGATCGGACCTGGATGAAATGATCCAAATGTTGGGCTCAATCCCAACACCGGATGATACCACCGAAAAATGGCCTGCCAAGTGCAGATTGAAGATTTCCTGAGATCGCACTAAGAGTCTGACCTTAAATCAAAACGCGAGTCGCGTCGAAAGAAACCATCAGCACGGAGAAAGAGTCCAAAGGACGCACTCACGGAATGATCGTCATGCTCGTATTGACAGCCCGTAAATCGTGCAGTATACCCTTTTTTCTGCGACGCAATGACAACAGATGGACTGCTTTGGTAAAGCCTCGGTCGAAGAGACTGCTGCTTTGGGCGGCTCTTCAAAAAAGTAAGACACAGGGGAAGCCGCATCAAACCGGATTCCCCTGTTGTGTTTGCACAGTCTGCCATACGAACGGCGCAATTCAGCAATTGTGATGATTTAATGCGTATCGCCCACATCATTACCCGATTGATTATCGGCGGCGCTCAGGAAAATACGCTGTTCAATGTCGATGATCAGCATCATCTGTTCAATGACGAAGTCTGTCTGATTACCGGCCCGGGGCTGGGGCCGGAAGGATCGCTGGAACCCAAGGCACTGGACCGCGGACTGGACCTGCGGGTGCTGCCTGAGCTGCGTCGCAGCCTGAATCCGCTGCAGGACTGGAGTTCTCTCACAGCCATCCGTCGCGCGTTTGCAGAATTTGCACCACAACTTGTGCATACACACAGTTCCAAGGCCGGCATTCTTGGTCGTCTGGCGGCGTCTCAGTTGGGAATTCCGGCTGTGCATACGATTCACGGTGCCTCCTTCCATTACGGTCAGAATTTTGTGGCACAGACTGCGTACAAATGGGCCGAGAAACGTGCGGCTCGCTGGTGTCAGCACTACATCTCAGTGTGTGATGCCATGACGGATCAGTATGTCAAAGCGGGGATTGCCGGGCGTGAAAAGTTTACGACCATCTATAGCGGGATGGATGTGGATCACTTTCTGACTCCACGCCGCGACCCAGCGACTTTGCGAAGGGAACTCGGTCTGTCGCCGCATGACATCGTGCTGGGTAAAGTTGCCAGGTTGTTTCATCTGAAAGGGCACGAGTATCTGATTGAAGCCGCACCACAAGTGGTGAAGGCCGTTCCTGATGTCAGGTTCCTGCTGGTCGGTGACGGGATTCTGAAAGCTGAGTTTCAGGCGAGGATCGCCGCACTGGGACTGACGAAGCACTTTGTCTTTGCCGGCCTTGTAGCTCCGGAGGCGGTCGGTGACTATCTGCACGCGATGGATGTTGTGGTGCATACCAGCGTCTGGGAAGGGCTTGCTCGAGTGCTTCCGCAAGGATCGATTGCCGGGAAGCCAGTGATCAGTTTTGCGATCGACGGGGCTCCGGAGGTCTGTGTGCCTGAAGAAACCGGGCTGCTGGTTGAACCTCGCAACGTACCTCAGCTTGCAGAGGCAATGATACGGCTGGCTCAGGACGCTGCACTTCGTCAGCGACTGGGAGCGACCGGCAGGGAGCGATTTACCGAGCAGTTTCGTCACCAGCATATGACGCGGCAGATTCGCGACGTGTATGCACGAGTGCTCAAGAATTCCGATGCCCGACACTGATCCTGACGCGAATTTTTTAATGTCTCGAGCGAAGCAGCATATAGCCCGCCGCAACGCACAGCACGAGCATCACGCAATAATCCTGCGGCGACATCGTGTGGAATTTGTGAATGGTCAGACTCTGGATCTGATACAACCACGTTTGGAATGCACTTACCATGACAGTCTCGTAAAGCAACATGTGGCTTCAATTTGTCGCTGAAGAAATTGCGTCAGCGCGTTGTGTCCCACACTGAAGTCTTGGTCGGGAAATCCCGCCGAGCCAAAGATTTTCATCGGTCAGAACCTATTTGGGACGACCAATCATGACTGTATTGATTCTGACGGTTGTAAGTTCGTCGTCGAGTCGCCCTTCGCGACGGTCGGTCACGCTCCCGATAATCGCTGCCTCGCGATAGCCGGCGGCAGCAAGTCTCGCTATGACGTGATCCGCTCGTCCTGCATCGACACCCATTAACATTCCGCCGGAAGTCTGAGGATCGTACATTGCCGAGAGTTGCAGGAGTGGTGAATTCAGCAGAGTCGCATGTTCATGCGTTGAACTGTCCTGCAAATCGCGGAGCGTAATCTGACCTTGCAAGTGTTCGCCGTTGAGAATGAAATCCTGCACGGCAGCTCTGTTTTCGTCAAACAGTGAACTTTGAATTCCGTTCAGGATCTGCCGCGCAGCGCCGCAGATCAGCGGCAAGGAATCCACATACAGATCTACTGAGACTTGAGACTGTTGACACATTTCCAGCAAATGTCCCGCCAGCCCGAAACCAGTGATATCTGTGGCGGCCGCGACGCCTGCTTCAATAGCGATGATGCTTGCCAGTTGATTGGATTGCAGCATCATGTCAATTGCCGCGGACATTGAGCGGGACTCGGCGCGTCCCGATTCGTTCGCCGCCAGAATGACTCCCGTCCCGAGCGGCTTGGTCAAAACAAGCTTTTGACCGGGACGAAGTAGTGCCTTGCTCAGCGGCAATCGATCTGTTGTACCACCGTGCGTGTTTCCAAAAACAGTGAACCCGACAGCAAGTTCCTCACCATTCGTCGTGTGCCCGCCGACCAGGATTGCATTCGCAGCCATCAATTCCCGCACCGCACCACTCAGAACATGATGCAGCATTTCTGATTGACGATCGATACTTCCTTCCGGCAGCGTCACCATCGCCACAGCCGATGTCGGTTGCACGCCACTCGCCCACAGATCACTGAGCGCATGGATCGCAGCAATGCGACCAGTAAGCCACGGGTCATCCAAAAATGCCGGAAAGAAATCGACAGACACTGCGTTCGCGCCAGCCGCATTCGGCAGCAGCGCGGTATCGTCACTCTGCAGAAATCCGTGTGCTGCAGAGGGCCATTCCGCCCGTAGCTTCTGCAACACGCGGTGCAGCACACGCGCACTCGTCTTGCCACCGCAGCCACGACAGCGCATTTTCGTCGGCTCAGATTTCGCGGCGGAAGTTTCCACTACCGCGTCATGCGAACTCATGCGTGCCGGCGACTTCATCG
>JAYSPO010001313.1:0-4459 GCA_043722015.1 Candidatus Kuenenia sp.
GACCTATGAATCATCGAAATGTCCTGATTTTTCAGGGCTTTTGAATGAGAAGATGTGGGTAAGGATGAGTCCGGCAGAAAGGACCTACTTTAACAATCACCCGCGACTGCACCCAACAGCTCACGGCGAACCGTCCAGCGTCAGCCCAACTTGTACGATGCGTTGGAACAATGCCGTGAACGCCAATCCATCGAGCCGTAGGGTGCGTGGAGCGAAGTGCAACGCACCACTAGGGAGAGCGTAAGAAACTGGTGTGTTTCGCTATCGCTGCACACACCCTACTTGAATTCACCAGGAACCAACTGGCCCAGCGGTACGAAGTAGTGTATTTGGAGCAGCGGCACTTCGCTCACTCCGTTAGCGTAAACAAAAGACATTGGATACCATGCTGAGTTGAAGCAGGCATGTTTCCAGTTGCCGAACAAGACAAGCCCACAAAGGACACTAACGCCATGAAAATTGAGTCCCTGATCACCTGCCTGATCCTGGCAACATCCGCAGGTTTTTCGCTGGCGCAGGATGCCATTGTTGATACTTGGCGGTACACAGTGGAAACTCCGGCAGATGGCTGGCAGACGCCGGAATTTGATGATTCGGCATGGGCCGAAGCTCCTGGTGGATTCGGCACACGAAACACGCCCGGCGCGAGGATCGGGACGGAATGGAACAGCAAAGACATCTGGATTCGGAAGTCTTTCGAACTCAAGACCGTGCCAGCCAAACCCGCGTTGTTGATTCATCACGATGATGAGGCTCAGGTGTTCATTAACGGGAAAGAAGTGGCATCGTTTCAACGCTGGACTTCGGAATACGAAGTTGTGCCGATCGAGTCTGCTGGTGTAGCGGCGTTGAAACCGGGCGTCAATGTGATGGCCGTGCATTGCCATCAGGATGCGGGCGGGCAATTCATCGACGTGCATATTGTCGATGCCGACAATGTTCCAAAACTGCCGCGACCGAAACGCAATCTCGAGCCATTTAAGTCGCCGCTCATCACAACATGGGGCGAAGAAGTCACTGCCGAAAATGCATGGACGGAGTATCCTCGTCCGCAAATGACGCGAGAGAACTGGACCAATCTGAACGGTCACTGGGACTATGCGATCACGTCCGCCGACGTTCAGCAGACTCCGAATCAATGGACCGGCAAGATCCTTGTGCCGTTTTGTCTGGAATCAAAACTCGGCGGCGTCCAGCGGATGCTCGATATCGGCGAAGCCCTGTGGTACCACCGCACGTTTAACGCATCGCCCAAGGCTGATCACAGGACGCTGTTAAATTTCGAAGCGGTGGACTATCGCTGTGCAGTGTTCGTGAACGGACAGAAAGTCGGCGAGCATCAGGGTGGCAACAATCCGTTTTCCGTGGATGCCACTGCGGCCATCAAGAATGGCAGTAACGAGCTTATTGTGCGAGTTGAAGATGAAACGGAAGGCTTTCAACTCCGAGGCAAGCAGGTTCTAAATCCACACGGAATCTGGTACACGCAGGTGTCGGGAATCTGGCAGACCGTCTGGCTGGAAGAAGTCCCGTCGCAGTTCATTGAGGACATCCACATTCGCACGGATGCCGCCAGAGAAATGATAATCATCGAAGCCGGGCGCGGCGGGCAAGGCAATGCTGCTGGACTCATGGTGCGTGTCTTCGATGAAGCAGGTGTGGTCGCCGAATCAATCGGCAGTCCTGACCATGTTACTGTCTTCCTGGACAACGCGAAGCTTTGGTCACCCGATTCGCCGTTCCTTTATAGACTGGAAATCGCGTTGGTGGATGCTAACGACAAACCGATCGATCAAGTTCACTCATACGCCGGTATCCGCACGGTTGGCAAGACTCGTGATGCAGCCGGACATTTGAGAATGACGCTGAACGATAAGCCGATCTTCCATCTGGGACCGCTTGATCAGGGCTGGTGGCCGGACGGATTGCTCACACCGCCATCCGACGAAGCGATGCTCTCCGACATTGAATTCCTCAAGTCGGCAGGCTTCAACATGATCCGCAAGCACATCAAAATCGAGCCGCGGCGCTACTACGCTCACTGCGATCGGCTGGGAATGATGGTCTGGCAGGATCAGGTGAGTGGTGGAAAGAACCCTGCATGGACGCGGCTGGATCCCGATCCGCACGATGCGGAATGGCCAGCGGCGGCTCACGAACAATTCATGTTGGAATTCGAACGGATGATCGATTCGCTGGATTCTCATCCCAGCATCGTGGTGTGGACTCCGTTCAACGAAGCCTGGGGACAGCATCTGACCACGACGGTTGGCGAATGGGCCGTCAAACGGGACCCGTCACGCATCATCAACATTGCCAGTGGCGGAAACTTCTGGCCCGTGGCTGACGTGGTTGACCATCATGAGTATCCGCATCCGGCTTTTCCGTTTAACGACAGTCGCTACAAAGACTTCGTACAGGTTGTCGGCGAATTCGGCGGTCACGGTTTTCCGACCAAAGGCCATTTGTGGGCAGAAACTGACGCGATCTGGGGTTACGGCGATTTGCCGAAGACTCTCGCTGAATTGAAACATCGATATCAGATCTCCTGCGAAAAACTTGCCGAGCTGAAATCGAAGGGCATTGCCGCCGGAGTTTACACGCAGACGACCGACGTCGAAACGGAAATCAACGGACTGATGACGTATGATCGTCGCGTGATCAAACTTCCCGCTGAGGAGTTGAGGAAGTTTCATTCACTTGTGCTGGACAAAGAATAGACGCAGCACAGATTCATAGCTCACATGCGTCCCATAATTCCCATGGGAGTTATGGGATGCATGGGAGCTATGAAAGCAACAAAGACCACCGTTACACGTCAAAGCTTTCGCCGAACTGCGGAATCACGGGCGGCAGATCTGAACATTCTCCGGTCAGTTTTGCCATGGCTGCCAGACTTTTGTCTTCACCATGCACAAGAAAAATCTGTCCCGCCCCGCCTTGTTTCTGAAGGGCACCAAACCACCACTGAAAATCACCGGCATCCGCGTGCGCGGACAGCCCATTGACGATTTCCACGCGGGCCTTCAGGGGGTACCGTCTTCCCAGAATATTGAGTTCCGGGTGTCGTTCGACGATCAGACGTCCCAGCGTGTGTGCTGCCTGGAACCCGATAATCAGGATCGTGTTGGATTCATCCGAAACAGCGTTTTTCAAATGGTGAACCACACGGCCATTCTCGCACATGCCGCCGGCAGCGATGACAACGAACGGCCCTTTGCGGCGATTGAGTGCGATGCTTTCGTCCTGTGACTGCACGTACATCAGCCCTTCGAAGCTGAACACGTCATCATCATATTTCAATGTCTTCTGAACGTCGTCATCCATTTGATCCGAATGTTCCCGATGCGCTTCTGTCAGTCTGGTGGCGAGCGGGCTGTCCACAAAGACCGGCACTCGGCACATGGCATTTTCGTTGCGAAGTTCATTCAGCAGATAGACCAGCATCTGAGTTCGCCCGAGACTGAAGGCAGGCACAATGACCTTACCTTGCCGGGCGGATGCCTCGCAGATCACGCGTTGCAGCTCCGCTTTCACGTCACCCGATTCCGGATGCAGGTTATTGGCGTATGTGGATTCAGAAATCAGCACATCACAGCGTTCGACAGTTTCCGGGTCGCTCAGAATCGGCTGGTTGCGACGACCGAGATCGCCGGTGAAAATGAGACGTTTCACTTCGCCATCGTCAAGCAATTCCAGCTCAACCACAGCTGCACCCAGAATATGTCCCGCGTAATGCAGACGCACCCGAACGCCTTTTTGTACGTCTTTCCACTCATGAAACGCAATCGGTTCAAACTGTTTCGACATCTTTTGAACGTCTTCAAGTGTGTAGAGTGGCTTTTCAGACTCACCACTTCGACCGAGCTTTTTTCTTTGTCGATACCGAGCGTCTTCCTGCTGTATGTGAGCGCTGTCGCGGAGCATGATGTCGGCGATGTCGGCCGTGGCATGACTGCTGATAATCGGCCCTCGATAACCCGCTTTGCACAGTGCCGGAAGCCTGCCGCAGTGATCGATGTGAGCATGTGACAGAATCATCAGATCGAGTTTCTGCGGCATGCAGCGAAACTTTTCGTTCTTCGGTCGCGTCTCATCGGATCGCCCCTGAAACAGTCCGCAGTCGAGCAGGATTCTGGCGGATGATGTTTCGATCAGATGCTGACTGCCGGTGACTTCGCCGGCCGCACCAAGAAATGTGAGCTTCATTCAGATTTGACCTAATGAAAACGAGGAATTCATAAGTGGCGCCTCCCCTCGTGGTTTTCCGCACGGTTCGGTCGCACATGATTTCAGACAGGAAGATTGTGGGTAAGAAAATCTGATCTGGGGTCTTGCCCTCCGGCCTATTCCGGCAAAATCCAGTACGAAAAAACCTGACCCTACCGGATTCTACGTGTGTGTTCACGGGAACGTCATTCGTTTAACGGCGAGCCGCAGGCGTAGGCGAATTCTCTGC
>JAYSPO010001314.1:0-5354 GCA_043722015.1 Candidatus Kuenenia sp.
CCAGCGGGCCAGGGAAATCGCCACCAAACCATCGTCCAGGCCCAACGGGTCGGCAGTTCATCTCCAGTGCACGCCGAATGGCCGGCCCGTTGGGCCTGAAAATATTTTTCTGCTCGTGGACCTGGCCCTCCGGGCCAGGCTATTGGAACGGATGGCCCTTTGGGCCGGAAACGCAGGTGAGTGGTCATCTGAAATCTTCTCAGAAATTCAACACTATCAACGTTTGCTGAACAGGGCCAAGCGTTCAATTGCGGTGTGAAAAACGCCCCGATTTGACTTAGGGCCCTGGGTTTCGTAGAATCCGGGCGACCGCCTGATTGTCCTGCCTGCGTATTTCAGATCCTGCCTCAATTTCGTCTTGGCTTTCGCGACTTAAAAAAGTCCAGTTAAGACTTGCCTGCCGGTTTCTGGCATCCCGTTGGACGACTGCGGAACAAATTGACATAACCCCATTTGTTGCGTTGAGGGACCAGCGCTTGATGATGGAAAGGATTCTCATCCGAAGTCGCCGGAGGATTCAATGCGTTGTCTGGTGTTGCGTAGCCTGATGTTTTCGCTGACGTTGATTCCGCTGACCCGGGTGGGGCTTGCGGACGCTCTGGAGGTTACCCTCAGCGAAGGCGATGTCGTCCCGATGTTCGAAGCCTGGGCTGCCGACGGAATGGTTTGGCGATCAGAAGATCATATCGGCAAAAAATTCATTGTTGTCTATTTTTACCCAGCCGATCTGACCGGCGGATGTACTCGACAGGCCTGTGGTTTTCGAGACCGGATGAAGGACCTGGAAAAAGCGGGCGTGGAGGTTGTGGGGGTCAGCGGAGATTCGGTAGGTAATCATCAGTTGTTTGCCAGGATCAATTCGCTGAATTTTTCGCTGCTGGCAGATGAAGACGGGAAAATCTCTAAAGCTTTTGGTGTTCCAGTCCGGGAAGGCGCTACAATCACGCAAATGGTGGACGGCGTGGAAAGATCCCTCGTACGAGGCGTCACTGCGAGCCGTTGGACGTTCGTGATTGATACCAACGGAAAGATTGTGCATAAGAATACGGCGGTCGATGCCGAGCAGGATTCCCGGAATATCCTGGAAACCGTTCGACGATTGACCGCTCAGACAGAATAATGACGCGTCCGTTCCGCAACACTTTTTGGCGGCGGACGCTTTTCGGATCGAATCGATTGTGTTAAGACATCCCGATCTTTTCGGGGTGCCTTTTGTTAGATGACCTATTAACCAGGGAGCTAAGCAGTATGAAGAAGTTTGTTGCGCTGTGTGTGATGGGGCTGATGGTATCAGCATGCCAATTCGCGTCTGCGGCAGATCTGAAGTCAGGTTTGCAGGTTGACGCGCATCCGGATGCGTTCAACGTTACGGATGTCACTGGTCCAAATGCCGGAAAGAAACTGTGCTACCGATGTCAGTACGGCTCACGTCCTGTTGTGAGCGTTTTTGTTCGCAAGATGGACGAAAATACTGCGAAGCTGGTCAAACAGATTGACGATGTTGTCGGCAAGCAGGAAGAAAAGAAAATGGCAGCCTTTGTGACTGTGCTGTCGGACGATCCAGATGCTCAGGAAGCCGCGCTGAAGAAGACTGCCGAAGAGCAGAAAATCGCGCACACGCCGCTGACCGTGTTTGAAAACGCTGTCGGGCCGACGAAGTACAAGATCGACGAAAAAGCGAACGTCACAGTGATGATGTGGGTTGACAGCAACGTCGTGGTCAACCATGCCTACGCTGACGGTGACCTGTCAGATGTCGCCATTGCAAAGATCATCGAAGACACTGCGAAGATTCTGAACTAGTCTTTCGATCGTCGCAACAGCAAACACACGAAGCTGAGGTATCCTGCAAGATACCTCAGTTTTTTTGCGCTGAGTCTTCCCCACATCGCTCCAGATCTCAATGCGAGTGCATCAGTACTTCTGTGTGGATCGTTTCTTTTGATGGGTGATTCGTGTGGATCGTGATGTGACCGCTTTTGGATTCAGTTTTCTGGACATGCGGACGACCGGGTGGGACCGAGATTTCCACTGCATAGCGATGCACCGGGCCTGTGGAAGCGCCGAGTGGCTCAATTGACGCTTTCAGGAACGGAGGATCGGCTTCGATGTCGGTGATCTGAAAAGGAGCGGTCATGTCTTTTTCATTCACGATAAGCAGGAGTCTGACTTGCCGTCCTTCGGACGCGGGAAACTGACCTAACTGCAGGGCCATTTTGTCAGGGATAAACATCGCGCCATCCAGCGGTTGCAGAATGAAACTGCCGTACTTGCGAGCCGTCAGTTTTGCCGTCACAAACGGCACCTGATCAACACCCTTGAGATTGATTTTGATATCCTCTTCAAACTTTCCCACAGGAATATCAGCCGCGATCTCGACGTCCAGGCGAAACCCCTTCGCCCATTTTTCTGATACAATTTCTTCGACACTCATCGGGCTGACCTTGACCGTCACTTTGCCGGAAGGACTCTCGACAGATTCTACTTCCAGCTGATCAGTCAGACGGGATGCGATTGCGGCCCGAAGAGTTCCCGTTTTTTCCAGATTGATGTTGCCGACGCTCCAGAGGTTGGGCAGCAGCTCCACCGGCATATCAATCGCACCTTCTACGACGAAATTCACTTCGGCGTTTTTCGGATCGTTTGTATAGACCGGACCTCCATGTCGGAATGCCCGATCGGGCGCAGCGCCAGCCTGCCAGTCAATCACAAGTTTTGTCTGCTCGCCTGGTTTCAGCACTTTGGATTCAACGGCAAACTTAGTACATTTGCAGGTTGTCTTGCCTTCCTTCAGGATCAGATCTGCTTCACCTTCGTTTCGAATTACAAATGTATGTTTATTTGTCGCGTTCACTGCCATCCGGCCAAACGCAAATGTGACTTCGTCAAAAGCAATCTTTGGCCATGGGCCGGTTTTTGAGGCCACAGGAAGATCTGTAGGCGTCTTGTTCGCTTCGCTCTTCAAATCCTGCTTTGGAAACGAGGTTGGTACTTTCAGTTCCCTGGCTATGTCGCGAAGATCGTTCGGTGAGTGATTTCCGAGCACAACAACGGTGCCAACCACAGCCACAAAGGCTGTCAGCATGAGTCCTACAATTAACAGCGGCTTTTTCATTTCAACAATCTCTGATAATGACTGTAGCTGAATTCGCAAGAATTCAGGGAGGCTCTGAATTCTGACGAATTCAGCTACGGGGTTTGGAAAAGGGGTCAGGAACCAATAGTGCCAAGCACCCTTTGGGCCATTTGGCTATTGGTTCCTGATCCCTTTTCCAAGCCTGCTTATTCTAGCCAGTTGTTCTTCCGTTAGAAAACGATCGGCATGGCCCCATGCACGATTAAGCGTTTCCAGTTGAAGAACTCTCTCGGCCGCGACATTCGCGGCCGCGACATGTTCCGCGCCTGCCGCATCCAGTTGCTCGGCCAGACGATACCATGCATCCACTGACGAAGGATAAAGATGTGTCGCCGTCAGCAGATCCTGGATCGCCAGATTCCGAAGCAGATTATCGTTGTACAGCAGACCGGCATTCCATCGCACTTCAGCCCGCAGTCGGTAACTGAAACTGTTGCGGCGATCGGCGGAAATCAGATTTTCGCAGGCTTGCAACGCTTCATCTGCCAGCTTTCGATTGTCGTCCTCCCCTTCACTGCGTCCCGTTTCCACCCCAGTTTCGGTTCCGACAACGTCCGTTTCGGCCGCGCGGAACGCCACAGCCTCAGAAAGACGGTACGACAAAACTTCGGCAATTCGTTGGCGCGGAGTCACATTTTGAGGATCTGCCTGGTGGGCCTGCTGATACTGGTCAAGAGCCCTCGACGGAAACTGGGCATTGGTGAGCAGTGAGTTACCGATCCGGATGTGATTTTCCGCAGCTGTGACCGGCAGCAGACCGAAGCGGATCATCACCGTGCATGCGGCCAGACATGCGACCGCACACAGCAGACTGAGTTTTTTTTCACGGGAATCCAATTGAGCGCCGTCGCAAGGAATCCCTGCCGCCAGACACAGTAGCAGCGTGATCATCACCGCCGGCATCTCAAAACCACCCGCAGCCAGCAGGTTGACCATCATCGCCGCCCCCGCAGCAAGGCAAGCCGCGGAATCCAGGGGTCGAAACGAAGCCTTGCCACGCGAAATCAGCAGTGAAACCCCACCGAGTAAAAGCATGCGAATCGGTTCGGAAGTCCATTCGTCGGAACCGTTGAACCAGGCCCAGACAATGTGCAACAGAAATCCACTCAGGATTCCTCCGACCACGACTCGCAGCGGCCGGGTACGCGGAGCGGCCGGTCTTGCCTGATCGCCTCGTATTTCAGGTGGACTCAGTTCTGTTGGACGTTTCATTAAACGCCAACCTGTGCAACCGACGATCAGCAACAGACCCGAGAGACCAATCAAACCGCTCGAAGACCACGCATCCAGCACAAAGTTGTGAGGATCACGAATCTCTTCACTTGATTCGTCTGCCTTATACTGCAGGTAAACCTGCCGAAAATTTCCCGGCCCCGCGCCGGTCAGGGGCTGGTCTCGAAGCATTTTCAACGTGCCGGTCCAATACAACAACCTGAATTGCAAAGATCGTGGTGATTCGAGAATCACTTCTTTGTCCAGTCCGCCGACCGCGACGACGATCCCGACCACCATGGCCGTGATCAGGCCGCCAGCAACCAGCCAACGGAACGCATTTTGAACGGCTGACAGGCGCATTCTTCTAAACAGCAGAATGCTCAGGCCGACACATGTCCCCAGCCATGCCGATCGGCTCTTCGTCAGGATCAGGCAATATGCGATCAGACAAATCTGAATCACGAGTAACATCGTGCTTAGCCAGGAAGCCCTGCGTCGTTCACCGACTGTCGATGACGCCTGCCCGATCAACAACACCAGTCCGGTTGCCAGAATTCCCGCCAGCGTATTTGCCAGCGAGAAAGTCGCAAACGGTTCCGAACTGCTCAACAATCGATTTTCCCAGGCGATGCGCGAGGAACCATACATCGGGATTTCGCGTTCCTGAAACTGCTGAGTGATCTCATTCACGCGTGAGAAGTGCGACGCCTCACCACTGGCCAGCGCCTGATCAAGTTCCGTTCGCAGGCTGCGATACCATTCCGACTGTTCTGCATAGAACACATGATGCTGCCAGATTCCGAAGCAACTGAGTCCGATGCAGACCGCAATCACCACCGCGATCCCCTGCGCCGCGATCTGCTGATCCTGAAACAACGAGCGAAAAATTCGCCAGGCAATCAATAACCCGATCCATTCAAACGTCAGATTCAATGCCGCTCGACGATCACCGTCAATTTGAAATACAGCCAGCGTGGAAACCACATGCCCGATGGCAATCAGC
>JAYSPO010001315.1:0-1290 GCA_043722015.1 Candidatus Kuenenia sp.
ACAGTTCCGGTGGTATGTCAGACATCCGTGTCATGCACGTGATGTCTCAGATTCTCAATTTCCTGTACAGACCAATCCCGGGCCGTGAACGGTTACCAAACCAGGATGCATTTGCCGAAGGCGCGTCGCTCGGAATCTCCGCAGACGGAATCGCAAACTACTCATCCAACCAGATCGCCAGTGCCCACATGGGGACCTCGAGCAAAGTCTCCCGCATGCGACGCTCTGTCAGCGCCGGGGAAACGATCGACAACAACTTCACCGATGAAGAGCGTCGTTCGATGCAGTAGATGCGATGCAAAAAGCCGCCGTTCAGAATGAACGGCGGCTTCGAATATTGTTGATCACTGCAATCGAATGTGCTTACTTGAACAGCAACAACCGAGGTACGGTTTCAGCCAACGAAAGTTTTTCGTTTGAGCGCTGCGAGGCGTGACTTGGTGCGTGAGGCAGCATTCTTATGGAGCAATTTCTTGGAGGCGGCCTGATCGATTGCTTTCACGACGAGGCTGAATTCCTTGTCAGCGGCTTCCTGCGTCGGCTTTTCAGCAAGGAGCAATCGGAACTTCTTGAGTCGCGTGCGAAGAGATCCACGTTGCTGGCGATTACGGTCGCGGCGAACGTTTGACCGGCGGAGAGATTTTTCGGCGGACGCTGAATTAGGCATAGCGGGGAAACTGTGTCATAAACGGGTTGAAGACCGCACAAACGCTGGAAAACGCAATTCCGGCCAGTTCGTGGATTCAATTTGAACGCGGCAGGATAGCCGCCGAATTCAATAATTGCCAGTCTGATCGCCAAAACCGGGACGAATTGGTTCTTCCCGAGGGCGATTTTTTGGCATTGAGAATGTCGGCCCTTATGATTGCCAGCAATTTTACGCTCCGGATGACCATCCGGCGCTGCAGGGCGAAAGCGTTTCAAGCCGAAGCCATGGTCGTTTTTGCGGTAACTGCTACATTCTTTCGTAGCTTGACTCTCTGAGTCGAGTCGGTCGTACGCCGCCCTCAGGAAAAACTCCGGTTGAAAAAGGTGTCTGGAACTCTCCGGCATCCGATTTTTGCGGTGTTTTCTGATGGCTCCAAAGTTCCAGACACCTTTTTCAACGCGACGGTCGTTTTCAGAAGGGCTCAGAAGGTCATCAGCGTGCAACACGTTTTGTTTTTTGATATTGATGGCACGATGCTCAGCACAGGCGGGGCAGGGCAGCGCGCCATGGAACTTGCGCTCGTCGAAGAATTTCGCATTCAGTTCCCGTTCGAAGGCGTCCTCACGGCGGGCCGGACGGAC
>JAYSPO010001316.1:0-1071 GCA_043722015.1 Candidatus Kuenenia sp.
ATCCGGACTGACGCGCGTCCGTCGCCTGGCGATCGAATCTTCCTGGCCAGCGTCCCACGGACGAGTTGCGACGTTCGTCAGTGGAGTCAACGGAAGCTGCGGTGCCGGGATTTTCCTCGCGGCGATTCCCGGGATATCGATCGTCATGGCGCGGGGGTCCAGGCGAGCTCGTTTCGCCGCGTCTGTTCCGTCGAGAATAAACTGCCACCTACAATTGATGCTGACAGGCAGATTGCCGCCAAAGAATGTGCTGTAAGATACGTCCCAGCGGCGTGCCGGCGGAATCAGCGAAAGCGCCTCGTGAACAAGTTGCAGCGCCCAAGTCTGCTGGCGACTTCCGGCGTCGCGAGGTAAAATCACCTGCATGGCATCGCTGGTGTCGCCCGCAGAAGTTGCCAGCACGGCGGCCCAGCCTGCATCGCCCGTCGCTTCCTTCCAGGCGTCACAGGAACCCGGCTTTGGCTGGTTGAGCATGGGAAGGTCGATCTGCTTTTCATCCGGCAGCACATACGGTTCCGTATCGCTGCTCCATTCTCTGACCCACGGGACTTTCAAAGACTCCGCAGCCGGGCCCTCGGAATGTGCGGTTTCCAGCTGATTGCTGTCAATAGCCAGCAAATGAGCCAGTTTATTGGATCGATTTGTGTGGTCGAGCGGAGCATTGCAGACTCGGGCCAGAATATGAAGTTTTTGATCGCCGAGTCGGGCAATGTAATGGGCGAAGTTCACCGGATTCAGATTCGCCTGATCACTGTAAGCGTCAAACACATGTGAGTAACTCGTCAGTCGCTCCAACAACTGTGCCAGATTTCCCGGCATGCCTCGCGTGCTCCGCACCGTGCAGAACCCCGTACTGCCGGTTCGCAGACCATGACGCGCCGAAGTAAACACGATCTCCTGACTCACGGTCCGCGCTCCTTTCGGCCGTTATTTTTCACGGGCGCTGCAGTCGTCGGTTCCGCAGCAGGAATCAGGGATGCGTTGCCGTTTCGTAACCCGGCTCGGTGCAAAGCATAGAACACCGGCAGTTCGACCCCAGTCAGATTGCTCCGCGTTGGGTTGAACTGCCGG
>JAYSPO010001317.1:0-8672 GCA_043722015.1 Candidatus Kuenenia sp.
GCATGGGCAGAAAAATTGCAGCCATTTTTTTGCCCAACATTTTTTTGCCCATAATGTTGAGGCCAGATACATCTTAGCCCGGCGGCGGATCGTTGAAAAACAAAGGTTTCAGCGACGGTCTTAATACGTCGTTTTTGCTGGAAACGGTTCCTGACACCTTTAGTGAGGTTGACACCTTTAGTGAGGCGTGGCCCTATGCCGTACGTAGGGTGTGACAAGCGGCTGCGCAGGCACACCAGATCGCTGATGCGGTGTGCCTGCGCGTTGCTTGTCACACCCTACGAGTTAGACGACTCAACGCGGTTCCGCAAGTCGGTTCTTCACGAGTTCCGGAAGATATTTCATCGGCACGGAACCGTGATCCAGGACGGCTTCATGGAAGCGACCGAGGTCGAACTGATCGCCCAGTTCTCGCTGGACCTGCTGACGCAGGCGGTAATGAGCCATGCGGCCGACAAAGTAGGTGCTCAATTGAGTCGAGCTTTGTTTGGCTCGAATGATCTTTAAGCGTGCCTCACCTTCGGACTGATACGCTCCGTCCGTGAGGAATGCATAGGCTTCCTCATCCGTCATTGAAGTGCAGTGCATTTTGTAGTCGAGAATCGCGTTGGCGACGGCTCGCAGATAAAACTTCAACTGATTCAGCCGCAACGCAGGATTGCCGTCGCCGTAGCCCTGATCAAGCATCATTTGTTCGGTGTAGACCGCCCAGCCTTCGATAAACACGCCGGACTGCAGGACGCGACGCAGCAGCGACGGACACCGGTTGGAATACTCCAGTTGCACGTAGTGTCCCGGATAGGCTTCGTGAATTGTCAGCACCTGCAGCATGTGTTGATTGTACTCTTCCAGAAAACTGCGGACCCGATCTTCGCCCCAATCCGCTGGCGGGGGACTGACGGCGTACGAACTGATTCCCATTGGATCCAATGGCAATGCATTATCCAGATACGCCAATGAATTCCCGCGTCGGAATTCCGGCATTTCAATGATCTGACAACGATCCGGCTCCGGCAGTCGCAGAATGTCGTGCTCACGAATAAAATCCTGAATCCGACCGACCGTGCCACGGGCATCGGTGATGAGATCTTCCGGCTTTCCATGTTCCTGGCTCACCGCGCGAGTTACCTGAGCAATCGTATCGCGCCGACCGGCATCATCGTCAGGCGGAAGTGCCTTGTTGGGAAAATAGTGACTCCAGAGCTGCCTCGAGACGACATACATTTCCCGTTGCACGCGAATGAACTCCGCTTCGGCATCCGCCAAAACCTGGTCGGCCGACAATCCGGCATTCAGGACGAGTTCGAGCTTCTCTGAAAACAACGCACGTCCCAGACGCCATTCGCCGTTGGCGCGAAAACGACGGCTGTCTTCCAGAAAGATCTGATGCTCATTCAAAGCCGCCACGGCCTGCGTCGTGACCTTGCGAAGTGCTTCGGCCTGCGGCGTATCGCCAGCCAGGACGAAGATTCCCTTTTCGTAAAACCCGATCGCACCGCGATTTTGCAAAATAGCGGTTTCCAGAATCGACGGCGGCGATTCACGCAGTGTCTGTTGAGCGGTCTTCACGATACGTGGAATGTGCGTAATCCGGGAGATCGCGTTTTTGATGTTTGTTTCTTTGGGCAGCGTCGATTGCGTCAGCAGGGAATAGACACTGTCGCTGATGTAATTGCCATAGGTGCGCGGATCTTCTTCGAACGGTCGTGTATTTTCCGCCAGCCAGATGTTGCGCGTCAGTTCGTCACGCAGAATCTCGAAATCGATCTGCCTGTTGCGGGTCAGGTTGCCATACGGCACTTCCGCCGACAGCAGTTTCAATCGTCGGTGATACTGTTCCAGCCATGCCTGACGAGCTTCCGGACTGATGTCGTCGAGTTGATGGTCAAAGCGATGATCGCCCAGCATCGTCGCTTCGAGCGGCCGCATCAGGAACGATTCCTCCAGGTGCGACTTGAAAAACGCCTCCAATTTTTCATCCGCCGTCTGTGCGAAGATGGAATTGATAAGGCAGTGTGTGACGACGATCGATAAAAGGATGTGCTTGCTCATGTGAGCAGCATAATCATTCGATCGCCTGCGTCAAAGCCCCGGGAGCGGAACGGCGATGGCGAGTGAAGTCGCGGATTTCGGTAGGTCCTGCTTGCCGAGCAGGACTTCGCGGCTACGCCGCGGCCAGCGACGAGTCGCGGTCGAAAGGACGGCCACGCGGCGACGTGGAGCGGATGGGCGACCCAGGGCGGTTCGCCTTACGGCGAAAGTCCTTTCCGGCAGAAAGGACCTGCCAAACAAAGTCCTTTCCGGGTTTACTGGCGGCAGGATGGCTTATAAACTGGTTTGCGAATCGCTGATAGGTCCTATGCGACGTATAGGTCTTATAGAAACAGGCATCGTCGGCGATTGCCCCTTTGCAAGTCTTAATTTGGTATGGATTCGAAAAACAATGACGAAGTCGTCTGAAGTTCGTGTCGGTCTGGTGCAGATGACATGCAGGATCGATCCGCTGCAGAATCTGGAACGTTCAATCGAAAATATTCGGGCGGTCGCAGCAGACGGCGCTCAGGTCATCTGCCTGCAGGAAGTGTTCAACACACAGTACCCGTGTCAGGCGGAAGAACATTCCCGATTTGAATTGGCCGAACCGATTCCCGGCCCGACCACAGTGGCCTTGCAGAAGATTGCGAAAGAATGCCATGCGGTAATAATCGTGCCATTGTTTGAAAAGCGGGCACCCGGTTTGTATCACAACTCAGCCGTCGTGCTGGATGCGGACGGTTCCATGGCCGGGATGTATCGCAAGATGCATATTCCGGATGACCCGTTGTACTATGAAAAATTCTACTTCACGCCGGGCGATCTGGGATTTCTGGCTTTCCGGACGCGGTATGCCAAAGTCGGTGTGTGTATCTGCTGGGATCAGTGGTATCCCGAAGCCGCTCGATTGACGGCCATGCAGGGGGCTGAGTTGCTGTTTTATCCGACCGCGATCGGCTGGATCCCTGGCGAGCGGGAAGTTTTTGGGGCGAGTCAATATTCGGCATGGCAAACGATGATGCGGAGCCATGCGATCGCGAACGGCCTGTTCGTTGGCGCGGCGAATCGTGTGGGTCTCGAAGGCGAGATTCAATTCTGGGGCGGCAGTTTCCTGGCCGATCCCTATGGCAACGTTGTGGCCCAGGCCACGCACGACGGCGAGACCAACGTTGTGGTACCTTGTGATCTGTCGCTGATCAACACTGCCAGGACGCACTGGCCCTTTTTCCGAGATCGACGCATCGACGCCTTCGGCGACCTGCAGAAGCGCTGGCTGGAGTAAACCGTTCCTTACTCCTGTTTGACTTCTTTTGCATCACTGGCAAAGTGGATGGCATTTGGATCTGCATGGTTGGGAGATTCAAATGCGACCTGTGTCGGCAGGCGGTTCATTTTCATGCCATGCGGAAGTCGGCGTGCGGAAGCCACATCGCTTTTCAGACTACCGTCCTGGAAAGGCCCCATGCCCATTACGAACCAGTTGTTGTCATCGGACTGGGCCATCGACATCCCGCCATCTCCCAGCACAGTTTTTGTTTTTGCATCAAACAGCACAAGTCCAAGTTTTGAATAACCATACTGCGACTTGCGTTCGCTCAATCGGACTTCCGGAGTTTGCATGCCAGCCGGCAGCGGGAGTGATGGAACCCCAAGATACATTTCGGTCGAGTCCGTGCCGACACCACCGCTGCGAACTTCCATGATCACATCCGCATTGTCGGCTGCTGCGGCCAACGCCCCGCCCGCCCGCATGACTCGATGTCGTAACGAACCGACAACATAGCTTTTATCGACGCATTCAAGATACTTGTCATCGACAAAGACTTTCTGGCCATACAGCGGAGTGAAGTCCACTTTATCCAGTGACTGATCAACCGCATTGGACAGCAACATTTGCTCTTTTGCCGTTCGCGCGGTGTTCGAAGTTGAGGTGTTTGTACATCCCGTGGTTGCCACGAGCAGGGCAACAGCGAGCAGCAACACTGCATTTTTAAGGAACATTGGCAATCCTCTACAACTCCAGGATGAATCTCTCAGGCTCGAATTTCCAAAGCCGCCGTCGGCAATCAGAGTGTTGATTTAATGGGGTCAGACCCCTTCATGACGGCAATCGAAGCGAACACCCAAACGATTTTGGCTTCGACTACCGTGAGTAGGGGGTCTGACCCCATTAAATCAACAGACCCCAATCTCCACGGATCCGGCTGGTTCGAGGCAAGGACTCTAGTCGGCCGGAAAGATTCCCCTCAATCCCCACTTGGAACTTTTTCGTTCGCACTCCGCACTCCACATGCGTTAAAAGCTGAAATCAACTGTGCCACGGTTTCTGTTCAGCAGATTCAGCCGAATCGGGCAAGGCTTCAGCATCCCGGTGACATCATGCAGCTGGCCGATGCCGCCGGGCATTCCCGAATACTGCGTTCTGACCGGCAGCCCGTTCCACTGTTTTGAAATCTACTCAGCTTCAACGCTATACTCTACGAGACTCTCCATGGCAGATTTTTATTTCGAAAGGTGACGTGTTCATGGCATCCCCGATTCGTGTTGCTGTTACAGGTGCGGCCGGTCAGATTGGCTATTCTTTGATTTATCGCATTGCATCTGGTGAGGTCTTTGGCCCCGATCAGCCCGTGATTCTGCATCTGGTTGAAGTGCCTCCGGTTCTCAAGGCGCTCGACGGCGTTCATATGGAACTGGACGACTGTGCGTTTCCCACGCTGGCGGGCGTCGTCAAAGCGGACAGCGATCACCTTGACGTCGGGTTCAAAGACTGCAATTGGGTGTTGTGTGTCGGCAGCGTGCCGCGGAAAGCCGGTATGGAACGGGCAGATCTGATTCGCATCAACGGTCCGATTTTCACCAGCACTGGTCGGGCGATCGCAGCGGCTGCGGCTCCGGATGTGCGAGTTCTGGTGGTCGGCAATCCCTGCAACACAAACTGTCTGATTGCGATGAAGAATGCGAAAGGTATTCCGGCAGATCGCTGGTTCGCCATGACGATGCTGGATCAGAATCGAGCGGTTTCTCAACTGGCTCAGAAAGCCGGTGTTCCCGTGGCTGCCGTTTCCAGCGTCGGGATCTGGGGCAATCATTCGGCGACGCAGTATCCGGATTTCTATCACGCAAAGATCAACGGCAAGCCTGCCACTGATGTCATCACCGATCACGAATGGCTGAAAGGTGACTTTATCTCAACTGTGCAGAAACGCGGTGCCGCCGTGATCGCGGCCCGAGGCGCTTCCAGTGCAGCGTCGGCCGCAAACGCAGTTCTGGACACAGTAAAGGGTGTCATTCGTCCGACGGCAGCTGGCTCGTGTTTCAGTGCCGCGTTGTGCAGCGATGGCAGCTACGGCGTCGAAGCCGGCCTGATCAGCGGTTTTCCGCTGGTGAGCGACGGAAAGAAAGTTTCGATCGTGCCGGGCCAGACGCACAATGAGTTTGCTCAGTCAAAAATCAACATCACAATCAACGAACTCAAAGAAGAACGTGATTGTGTGAAGGATCTGTTGAGCTGAATTGGCAAACCCGAACCTGAACGTCGATGCGCATCGCCGGATCGGCTTCGGCGTGGATCTTCACGCTGTCCCCAACACAGGCCGGAAGTCCACCTGCCAGCCTGATTTGCGGTTTTCAGAGCACGGACCGTAGCCTCGGCTGCCGGCGGGGCTGAGCTTGAATTTACTTTAAGATTTTCGGGTGTTCGGCGTATGCATGCTTGTCGATTGTTCCGGCAAAGGCAGGCATGGGATCATGGAATTGCGGGTTTTGTCAGACAGACGGAAAAGGTGTTCCTGTCGATTGCATCGGCCCGCCGAATCTGGAGCATAGTACTTCCTCTGCGACGCAGGAGTTTTTTCTGCTTTGTCGGTTTTTACTTCCTCCTTCAGGACACAACGCCAAGCCATGTCCAGCGGTCACAAAGTGTCAGGCGAACTGAAGATCCGGCAAAAGCTGGGTAAGTACCGTATTGAACGCCGCCTGGGATCGGGTGGTTTCGCTGCTGTCTATCAGGCCATGGACACGGTGCAGGGAATCCGCGTAGCGATTAAAGTGCCGCACGCGCGGTATACGACCGAAGCCGTTCTTGCGGACTTTCGCAAAGAGATACGCGCCACGGCGCAGCTGGAACATGACAACATTCTGCCGATCAAGGATGCCAGCATCATTGATGACCGACTGGTGGTCGTATTTCCACTGGGCGAAGAAACATTGCTGCAGCGCATGACTCGTCGGATTTCACTCGACACGGCGTTTGACATGGTGGAGCAGATCCTGCGGGCGACTGCAGAGGCTCACAGACACCATGTGATTCATTGCGACATCAAGCCGGAAAACGTCATCATGTTTGCCAGCAATCGGATTCGGCTGGCCGATTTTGGCATTGCCAAAGTCTCTCAGAAAACCATTCAGGGCGGCGGCACCGGCACGATTGGATACATGGCCCCCGAACAGGCGATGGGCAAACCATCGTTTCGATCGGATGTATTTTCCATCGGCCTGATTGTCTGGCGACTGCTGGCCGGTGAATGGCCGGAGTGGCCGTTTGAATGGCCTGCCAAAGGTTATGCGAAACTCCGCGGTCGCATTCATCCGGACTTCATCGATTTCATGCGCCGCGCGATTGACGTCAATCCGCGCCACCGATACCGCGACGCTCAGCAGATGCTGTCCGTTTTTCTGACGCTGAAGTACCGCACGCTGCGGCATGCCAAGGCCAAACGCCGCGCGTCAGCCTGATGTGCGACGCGCATGACGCCTGCGACTTATCGAGATCGCGTTTCGTATTCGTGCTTTTGTCCCTGCGGACCGATCTGCACGCGGTACGATGATCCATCCGGAGCAACTTTTGTCAGGATCCATTTGCCTTTGCAGTCCGCAGTCTGCTCGCTGTTGGCGATGAATTCCGCTGGAGCCTGCTTTGCTTCATCAAGTTCCACATTGCGATGCAACTGGAACCAGTTTTTCAGTGATTTGACTTCTCGCAGCGTTGCCATGGTCTGTTCGGCACCGCCTTTCTTCGGACCATTGCACATGATGGCAACGACCGGATCAATCGCCAGCACCATCGCCGGATTGTTGCTCACAGGCAGTCCGTGATGTGTCACCATGAAAAGATCCACATGTCCGACCGGATTACGCGGCGTGACCAGTTTCGCTTCTGTATTCCACGTCAGATCTCCGCACGTCAGAAACCGGAACTTGCCGAACGAATACAGCAGACTCAGGCTGGCGGAATTGTCCGACGGATCATCCGGCTGAGCCTTGTGCCGATCCGCAAACGGATTCATTTCGCCTTCGTCCGTGACGACTTCCCGCCCCGACGTCAACACACGCACTGTCAGTGGTGTCTTTCCTGACTTCAACGGCAGTGTGTCGCCGACATGCAGGGCCTTCGATGCGTTCTGTGAGGCTGCTCGATAGCTGGCAATTCGGTCAGAATAGCCGGGGTCTTCGGACAGCTCGTCCGGGATGCCGCGGTCCCAGAATGTGCCAATCCCGAATTTCGCTGCGAGGGCGGCATGATTGCCGTAGTGATCCAGATGCCAGTGAGACACAACGGCATGGTCAATCCGCTTCAGGTCCGCGAGGTCTTTCGCGACATGGATGATGCGGTCGAGATCCCGCCCATGATTATCAGGATAGCCGGAATCGATCAGTACCGATTCGCCCGCCGGTGTCACAATCAGCGTCGCAGCACCGCCTTCGACATCAATGAAGTAGAGATCCAGGCAACCATCAGCAGAATCCGCAGTCGCCACGCAAGGGATCCACAGCAAACTCAACAGCACAGACGAGGCAATCAGACGCATGACGAGGGCTCCCGTGGAAGAATCAAAAATCAATCGCGACATTTTAAGCAGTATCTCGGCTGTTTGTCGCGTGTGTGGCCTTTGAGTGAACAGGAAGCGTACCGTCGCGGATTTCGGTAGGCCGGACCGAACGAAGTGAGTTCCGGCACTTCGGCCCTGCCGGAACTCGCGTTGCTCGGTCCGGCCTACGGGTCACGAAAATTTCCTGAGAATGACGGCATTCAAGGAAATTCATTCGATGCATTCGCTGTTACACTGCCGACTCACGCCCCACGTGTGAAGCTTCAGCGACCTGGTCAATAAAAGGACACAACATGATTGCCCCGACAGCAGAGACCTGCGAAGGCGTTCCGGAGTTGGAAGAACGCGCGCCAGAGTTTCTGGTACTGGCTCGTTATGGCCGCGTACCTCAGGTCGCGAGGTTTGCTGCCTGGGGCGATAAGCCGGAACGCACTGCGTCGGTTGTCGTTTCGACAGATCGAGGCCAGGAACTTGCGACGGTGCTTCAAACACTTCCGCCGAATGCAAAGACGGCGGAAGGCGAAGCCGCGACGCCGACCGGCGAACTGCTTCGACTTGCAACAACTGACGATCTGGACCGCAGCGCGAAAGACCAGACTGCAGCGGAAGACAGTTTCGCGGATTGGTCAGCGCGCGCAGAAAAATGGAAGCTGCAGCTGGAACTGATTGACATTGAACGCACGCTCGATGACCGGCTCATCCTGTATGTGCTCAACGATCGCAGTGCGGAAACAACGCGCTTGGCGCTGCTGGCGGCGGCCGGGGGCTTTGGTGTGATTCATGTCCAACCCGTGAGTGCCGAAGGTG
>JAYSPO010001318.1:0-4525 GCA_043722015.1 Candidatus Kuenenia sp.
TGATGTCCTGCGGCGACATGCTGCTGGCCACATCGATCACTTTCATCGGCGTCGTCCGGAATCCTCGCATCCAGGCCTCGATCAACATCGCTTTCACCAGCCCGCCGATCGCTTCGATGGATCGCACATTCCGACCGCTGAATCCGTAGTCACCACCCAACTGAGTTATTGCAACAACGCTGGCGTTCTCCATCTGATTGGCTTCGATCGTGCGTTGCATCCACAGCTGACAGATGCGAAACGGAGCTTCCAGTGCCGCTGGCCGACGATGTCTCCAGTCTGCTTCGGTCAGGCTCTTCATAGAATTGTCATCAAACGCCATCGTCAGAAACAGATGCGGCGTCGCCGTGTGCTGCCACATGTCGCAAAGCGTTTTCTCGATCACGGCGATGGGTGCCGAGGTGCTGAGGACAATCGCTGTCTGACCCAATTGCCGGATGCGGTCCGCAAGTGATTCCGCCAGTACATTCGTGCCAAGGATCAAAGCTGCTCCATGCAGTTCCGGATTGAGCGGCATACCGCCGCGCCGTGGTGCCGGGACGACTTTCAAAGCGTAGCGGTGAGTCTGACTCCTGGATGAAGTGTCGGTCACGATGTCGTTCGTTAAACCGTCAGTCGTTGATTCAACCGCCGGATCCGCAGTCTTTGTGAATGTGGGACTCCGACGATTCCGCGCGACGGCAGCCGCAAACCGTATAGATGACTCCGCCACTCCAGCGCCAGCCGCGACGCCTTTCAAATGGGCCGATTCAAGGGCATTCCAGTCGTGTTTTGCAACGGGCGCGGCGGCCGGCTGATGCACAAGCGATCGGAGCGCCGCACGGATCTCTGTTCGATACTCTTTCCCAAGCCGTACCCCGTCCTGCCCTGCGGCCTCTGCCGACTGTAGTGTGCCGTTTGATGGAGTGAACCACTCGGCGGCGATTTCCTTGTCTGGATCTGTGCCGCGAATAGATTCGCAGGTGACTCCGACCGGCGAGTGTTTGATGACAGTCTGTGCGTTGGCTGCTGTT
Organism: Candidatus Kuenenia sp.; assembly: GCA_043722015.1. Lineage (GTDB taxonomy): Bacteria > Planctomycetota > Planctomycetia > Planctomycetales > Planctomycetaceae > SXXK01. The sequence continues at coordinate 1,014 of JAYSPO010001318.1, forward strand.
AAGGCTTTGTTTTCTTTGCGGTCATCGTAGGCGGGGGCTGACGCCACCCGGCTCGCCGGAGTGTTGTTGATTCGAGAAGAATCGGCACCACTGGCGTGGCGGACCAGGAACTCGCGAATTTCTCGCAGTGTTCGAAATCGGGCCTGACCGATGGATTCCAGAGTCAGCGACTCAAGACTGAATTGCTCCCGCATCTCACCGATCAGCTGAGCCAGCTTGATACTGTCGAGCCCGAGATCCGCTTCCAGATCCGCATCCACATCCACGATGTCTCGGGAGTATCCCGTCTGGTCAACGACGTAATCAATCAACAGAGCATCCAGCTGATCATGCGGCGGCAATGGGCTGCGATGTTCGGCATAGTGACTCGCATAACCGTTGCCGTGGTCTGAGGCGGATATCGAGAATTCCGGCGCTGCATGAACAGCCGGGTTTGTGTGTTGGTGGAATGGTTCCGGTGGCGAAACTTTCTGGTTCGCCGTGGCATTCTGCCCGGCCAGTGTCTGAGCGACCCGAACCGCATCGTCCAGCGTTCGTACAGATTCCATTCGCAGCGCTTCCGGGCGGACCGTCAAGCCAAGCCATTCGCCAAGCTCGCCAAGAATCTGAGCTTTCTTGATGCTGTCGATGCCGAGATCCGCTTCCAGATCCGCTTCGAAATCCACAATGTCGGGTGCATAACCCGTCAGTTCAACCACCAGGTCTCTGGTGAAATTCCGCAACTGCGAGTCTGAAATTGCGGGCGCGGTTTTCGATGCCGGCACTGGCTGCGGCGCAGCCTGAAATCCCGACTCAGGCAAAGCTGTCGGAATCGCCGATCGACCATTCACTGCCGCTTTGGTTTCCAAAACCGTCGGCTTTGCTGCAGGTTCGTTCGATGGCGTGGTCGACTTTCGCGTCGCGCGGCGCGAACGCGTGACGTCGAAGACGGATGGAGCAGCGGCTGTGGGAACTGAGCTGCTGACTTTTTCGATCAGCGCTGAATCAGTCTCTGGACCCGGCGACGGGGCGAGTTGTGGCGGATTGACGTTGGCGACACACTCCAGCACCGCATGCACTAACTGCATTCGTTCTGCAAACGGCTGACCGGGAACATCAAGGCTCAGGCAAATCGCCTGAGAATCGACGATGTCCCGGTTCATCCGCGTGAGCACATCATTTGGACCGACTTCGAGAAGGACACGGAAGCCTTCACTCAGCATCCGCTGAATGGAAGGCATGTACATCACCGGCTGCGTCAGTTGGCGCACAAGACTGTTGCGAATGCTGCACGGTTCGGCCAGATACTGGACGCTGGTGGCTGACAGAAATCCGCACACTGGCGGTCGCATGGGAACGCTGGCGGACATCCGTTCAAAGGCCACTTCCGCTGCGGCAAGCAGCGGTGTATGAAATGGCGCGGGGACAGAAATTGACATTGATGGCAGACCCCGCTGGTCCAACAGTGCTTTTGCGGCAGTGATGCCTTCACGGCTGCCGGCGATGACTGTCTGCCTTGTCGAATTGAGATGCGTCACATACACAGTCAGTCCGGCGGGTTTCAGAATCGCATCCACTTCATGCACGGCCGCACGGATCGAGAGGAGTCCGCCGGGAACCCGCATGTGCGACATCACCGCGTTGGCTCGATGCTTCGCCAGTTCGATCGATTGTGACAGCGTCGTGACGTTCGCTGCCAGCGAAGCGGTGAATTCGCCAAAGCTATGGCCCAGCACAGCGTCCGGACGCAGCCCTTCGGCTTTGAGTGCTTCAATCAGGGACGCTGAAACACCCAGGACCCAGGCCTGAGCCCACCAGACATCCTCGCCAGGCTTGATCGCGGCATTACCAAACACAGAACTCAAACGTGGCAGTTTACTGGCGGCGTAGAGATCATCGACCGTTGCCAGTGTGCGGCGCGCGTGTTCGCTGGACGAAAACACCGACGGCGTTTCAGGATAGTGCGCCCCCTGCCCCGGAAACAGCCATGCCACTCGCGAAGCATCGTCCCGGGTTTGCCACAGGACCACCCGTTCCCGATCCAGCAGCGTGCTGAACTTGCCTGCTTCGACCGACTTGATTGCTGCCGCAAGTCGCTCACGAAGCTGTTCCGCTGAAGTTGCGAGGATCGTCGAACGGAACTGATCCTCGGTCACGAAGTGTGATGCCGCTGGTGCCGAGAGTTCACTGTCGCGCTGGATACGGTAATCGTGAACCGCAAGCAGCTGGTCAGTTCGGCTGAGAGAATCTCTGAAGAGTCGTAGCAGTGACTCACCGGAGGTGGCTGCAAATCGAAAACGTCGCAGTGGGCGGTCGGAGGTTGCAGTGGCAGTTGTCATTGTCGGAGAGACTTGTGGTTTCACAGGACTGGATGGTATTGGTACGAATTCCGGGACTTTCTTCCGGTGAGGCATCGGGTTCACGAGCTGAGTCTGTAACACGATACCGTCACTGGTTCGAGCCGCAATTGTGATGGGTTCCGTTTCGCCATTGGATTTGAGCGTCTCTGCGGCAATCCGAACCAGCGAGTGACCTCCACACAGATATCCGATTTTACGGATAATCTGAGCATCTGCCGAATTCATGACTTCAGAGGGCCCTCCTGCCGATTTGCTGCGCTGAGCAACATCGCCGAGGATTCCATAGATTGGAAGATCGAGACGCTTCGCATCAGACAGTCGACACAGCATCAAAGCAACGACGCCTTCGCCGGGAATAATCCGTTGACAATTCTCAGGAACATCTTCCGGCCGCCCGGTTCGCACAAGGCGATGATGCATGTCCAGCGATTCAAACGCAGAGAGGCTCATCGATCGCTGAGCGGTTCCGCAAACAATCATGTCGCAGATTCCGGCGCGCAATTGATCCGTCGCCACAGCCAGCGCGGCAAGACCGGATGCATCGTCACTGTCCAGCGAACAGGCACCGCCCATCAGGTCAAATGTCTTGGCAACTCGCGATGCCAGCGTACTGGCCGTAAAGCTGCCGGTTTCGTCCAACAACGCAGGCCGGTTTTTCAGGACGATTTGACGGAATTCCGCCGTGACCTGTTGAGTCAACTGATTCGGCAGGCCACGTCGCTGCATCGCTGCCGCCATCTGCCCGCAGATTTCGGGCAAGCGCATGCCGACCTGAAGTTGATCGCCAAATTCGCCTCCAAAGATCGCACCGATCACGACACCGACGCGCTGGCGATCCACCGGGAAGTTGTCCGGCGAGCGGGGTACGTTAGTGCCCTGATTCTGCGTTGCGGCGCGAGTCATCAGGGGATTAACATCCCCCGCTCGCCTTATGTCTACTGAATTTATGTCATCCAGTGCCTGAGCGACCGCATCGATCAGCATCATCTGAACGGGATTGGATTGCTGCACCTGCTTTGGCGGAATTCGATAACGAGCACCGTCGAACGTGAAGTCCGTGATGAATCCCCCGCGACAATGAGGCGCTCGATAGGTCTGTGGCGTACTGCCCGCCGAAACGCCGGTCCGCTGCCTCCAGCGATCGGCAGGTGCGTCACTGATTGCTGACCGAGA
>JAYSPO010001319.1:0-3321 GCA_043722015.1 Candidatus Kuenenia sp.
CGTAGGCACTGCGGCCCATCAAAGATCGAATTCGCCTACGCCTGCGGCTCGCCGTTAAACGAAGAGATTCTGGTCACAGAATCGCCACTGAATCAGGAAAAACAATTATGAACGCCTTCGAACAATTTCGCCTGAACATGACCCGCCGGTATTTCTTTTCGCAGGGCTCAAACGTCATCGGTGCCGCTGCACTCGCGTCGTTGATGGGTGTGCCGACGAAGGCTGACGCAGCGGGAAGCCAGAGCGCGTATCTCGGTGCGGTGCCGACGCATTTTCCGGGCAAAGTCAAGCAAGTGATCTACCTGCACATGGTCGGAGGACCTTCGCAGCTGGATTTATTTGATTACAAGCCACAGATGAACGACTGGTACGACAAGGATCTGCCGGAATCCATCCGTAACGGGCAACGTCTGACGACGATGACTTCCGGGCAGGCTCGGTTTCCGATTGCACCCTCGAAGTTTCAATTCGAGAAAGTCGGGCAGTGCGGGATGTGGGTCACGGAGTTGCTGCCATGGACGAAAAAAGTCGTCGATGAGATGTGTTTCGTCCGCAGCATGTACACGGAGGCTATCAATCACGAACCAGCCATCTGTCTGATGCAGACGGGGAATCAGGTCACCGGGCGACCGTGTCTGGGGAGTTGGACGTCGTACGGCCTTGGATCGCTCAACGAAAATCTGCCGTCGTTTGTCGTGATGGTGGCACGACCGACGAATCAGGAACAGGTTCAGGCCATCTCGGCGCGACTGTGGTCGTCCGGCTATTTGCCTGGCGAATATGCCGCCACGTCGTTTCGGTCATCAGGTGATCCGATTTTGTTTATCAACAATCCCAGTGGTGTGCCGAGCAACGTGCGGCGGACAACGCTCGATGGATTGAATCGGCTGAATCAACTCAACTTTGATCAGGTCGGCGATCCGGAAATCCAGACTCGGATTGCACAGTACGAGCTGGCGTATCGCATGCAGTCCAGCGTCCCGGAACTCACAGATCTGGCGTCTGAGCCTGCTTCAACATATGAACTTTACGGCGATGAAGCCAAGAAACCCGGAACGCTCGCGAATACGATTCTGCTGGCTCGCCGCATGGTGGAACGCGGCGTTCGTTTTGTGCAGATTTACCACAACAACTGGGATTCCCACGCCAACGTCGCCGGTCGTCTGCCGGACCAGTGCCGCGACCTTGACCAGGCAACGTACGGCCTGATCACAGACTTAAAACAGCGCGGGATGCTGGACGAAACTTTGATCATCTGGGGCGGCGAATTTGGCCGCACGATTTATTCGCAGGGCGGACTGTCGAAGGAAAACTACGGACGCGACCATCATCCGCGCTGCTTCACGATGTGGATGGCGGGCGGAGGCTTCAAGGGCGGAACGATCTATGGTGAAACCGACGATTTCAGCTACAACATTGTCCGCGACCCGGTGCATATTCGCGACTTCCATGCGACTGTCATGCATCAACTGGGCTACGACCACGAACGCTTCAGCTTCAAGTATCAGGGCCTCGATCAACGCCTCACCGGCGTGCTGCCGGCGAAGGTGATCAATGAGCTGATTACGTAATTGAACGGTTCCCAAAGCGATAGGGCGTTGTTTGCGGCGGGATGCGCCTGTCGGAATGCGAGTCGCGGAGCGACGTCGCCTACGTAGCTCAGTCGCTCCGCCGACTGTGATTCATTGTCTCAACGCAGCGACGCCTTCACGGGCGGATCATTCTCACCACCCTGCGGCGTGGCTTTCGCATGAAAGTGACCAGAACCGCTCGGCAGTTCGCTTAACATCCTTGAATGGTGGTCGTCAAATCGCTGTCGATGCCTTGCGATTAGTCCCAACAGGACGGCATGTTGTCGTCACTCCGTGGCTGAAACACAAACAGGACTCACACGGATCGTTCCAGAAAACTTCGCTGTTATTCCACACGACCACCAATGAGCGGATGCACCGCTACTGGTTGCTGGATTGTCCCAGGATTTCTCCGGTCTCGAAAACACGTTAACATTTCCGGTTGCATTCGCTGAGATCGGTCGCAGGAGAATTCCCGATGCGGCGCGAATCTCTGCGGTCTGATTCTATAACAGGGAGACACAGAAAATGATTCAAAGATTTCCGTTTGTCGCGCTCAGCCTGACTTTCGTGTTTGGGACTCAAATGATGTCTCAGGCCTGCGCTCAGGGATTTGGAAGCAGTGGCGGTTACAACAGCGGAAGCGACAACAAGTATGAATCGACGTATGAGTGGGAACCCGGAACGGATGACGACCCGCTCGATCCGGAATCGGCACTCAGTGTCATCAAGATCACCGGCACTGCGGAGCAGCGCGTTGTCCCTGAACAGATCCGCGTCGTGTTTGCTCTGACGAGCGAGGGGGAGACTGCGGAAGAATGCCGCAAATTGTTGACCGCGAGAATTGACGGCGTGATGGCCGACTGGAAATCGCTGAACATTCCGGCAGAAAACATTGTCGAAGATTTCATTTCTGTCCTTCCTCGCTACGGCTGGGGTCTCAGTGAAAATTTTGAAGGATGGTCTCGTGTACGACTCCAGAAACATGTCGGGTACCGAATGCAGATCAACCTGCATGTTGCTGTCAAAACCGAAGCGGACGCAATGGCCGCGATCGATCGCGCTTTTCGGAATGGCCAGGCGGAAATTGTCACCTTCGACTACTGGAGCAGTGATTTGGATCGACAGAAAGACACGGTCCGAACAAGTGCATTGGCTGCGGCAAAGAAGAAAGCAGACACGCTGCTGGCCGTGTTTGACGAACGTCCCCAGGCTGTGAACGTTCAGGAATCGACGGCCGTCTTCTTCCCTCATTCTCTGTACAAGACGTACGAAAATGTGCTTGAACAGGAGGTTGTGAACTACGACAGCGATGAACCGCTTATCAAAGCATATCGCCCGAAAATGACGTTCTTTCACGGACTCAGCAGCCGCGCCGACACGCAGCCGAAAGAACTCCGGATGCGACCGGAAATCGCTGTCGTGTCCACAGTTCGGATCTATTATCGGTCGCCGGCAGGCGGGACGGCTGTATCGAATTCGGCGGGGAAGTGATCCACCATGATCTGATTACAGAGCTGGACAACGCTTGCCGTCGCCTGCAGGAAGTAAGGTTCTATGGACAACTTCGAAACCCGGTTACCCGCCCACCGACTTAATCATGCGCTCCAGGATTGGGCGATAGGCCACGAGCCGCTTCTTGGGAACCTTGCAGATGACGTTGTATTGATACTGATTGGCGATCAGGGTCGCCCTGAGGCCGTATTCGGTACTGAAAGCTGAGCCTGCTGTAAAATCGCTGACTCGACCT